>CAZPIB010000028.1:0-11446 GCA_964586815.1 uncultured Candidatus Peribacteria bacterium
ATCCCCAATCTTTTCATTCAAGTTTTAAGAATTCTATTGTTCAAATACATCACTTTCAAGTTGGTTTTTTATGGTTTGAAAAATTACAAATCATTCAAGCTCATCTATCAGGATCTTCTTTTACAGACCATCTAAACAATGTTCTTTTTGTTTTATCTGCTGAGATTAAGTACAACTCAGTTACTCAAACTCAAGCAACAAAAACTTCTGGTCAAGCTCATAAATACTCATCATCATCATCTCAAATTATACTTCAATCTCAATCTTCATCTCACAAATCAGAATCAAAGTTTGAATTATAGTCTATAAACTGAAATGAGTACTGTCCATATCTTTGTCTTTGTCAATGTTGGTTTTGTCTTACATGTGAGTTATTAAAATTAAAATTTAAACATCAAGTTCAAGTCATTTTATTTGCTGCTCAACTTCAGCTTCTACAAAAATAATGTCAAGTTTCTGTTCAATCATTTCAAAATCAAGTTTGTTTTTTGAAGTGTCATGAACTATATAAATCATTTAAAGTTGAGTTTCAATTAACAACTTTTCTGTTAAAATATTCTTCATAATCAATTAATCATCAAGCCTTTATTTCTTCAAAAAATTTTTGTGAAAATTTGAAAGATTCTTTTGAGATATTAGTTGATTCAATTAATTTCACTTTTCAAATCATAATTGCATTTAAAGCCTGAAATCAAATTATAAGAATAGATGAGCTTATTAAGATTCAAATCATTATTTCTATTAATGTAAATCATCTTTTATTCATAATTATTTTTTTAATATAAATTCAATTAATTTTCATGGAAAAGAAAATAGTTTATAAAAACTAGGTTTTTGCCAAAAATATTTTGGCCATTTTTTAAAAATAAAATCTAGAGTTTCAAAAAATAAATTATTTTTAATTTGATATTTTCCAGAAAAAAATAACTTCAAACTTCTAAAAAAAGATAATATTGCAGAAAAAAGAAACAATACTAATTCAAAAAAACTATTTTTTATTTTTCTTTTTTCTTTCATAAATTCTAGAATTTTATTAATACTCCCTTAGTATAAGAGATTTAAAAAAATAGTAAATATTTTATTTGCAAAAAATATTTTATATTATACTATAATTAGTATAATATTTAAAATAAAATTTTATATAAAATGCATAATTCAAGATTAAAATTTAGAAAAATAAAAAACTTTTTTAATAAAAGTTTAAATATAATAAAATTCAAAATTGAGGCATTTTCATTTGCAAAAATAGTAATTTTAGTTTGAGTAATTATATGAATAATTTCTCTTTTTATGAGTCATATAAATCCTTTGTTTCCTAATATTTTTAATAAAATTACAATAATTAGTTCTATTTTTTTTATAATTTCATTTTTTATTATTTTATTTTTACTATTTTCATATAATAAAAAAGAAAAAATTAAAAAATCTAGCAATATACTTTTTAGAGATTATATAATAATAATTTATCTATCTATAATAATTTTTATTCTAACAATTAATAATCTTTGAATTATTTTATGACTTGAGACATTTAAATCTGAAATAAGTTATTGAAATTGAATTATAATGATACTTTTATCATCTATATTTTTATTTATATGATGAGTATTATTAAAAAATGAGTACAGTTCTTGAAAAAATATTTATTTAAATGATTCTCCTGAAGAAAAATTAGAAGAAATGGAAAAAAATAATACAAAATTACCATTTTAACTAAAGTATATATACTTTAAAGCCAGCTATATTCTACTCCATAATGAGCAAATAATTTTCTACTTCCCCATTTTTCTTGTCTATGATTTTTAAGTCATAATTTTGAAATCCAGTCTAGTATTTCTTGCTTAGTTTGAGCTTCTATTTCAAGAAGTGGTGGAATTAATAGTCTATCATCTTCATAAAAGTAATCATCAATATCAAATTCTATATCTCCTATCTTGTAGCTAATTCTATACTTTTTTTTCTCTCTTGTTTGTTTCATTCCATATTTACTTAAAACTTTTGTAAAACTTTCTACATCAGTTATCTCTCTTTCTCCTTCATCAGCTATTTTTACATTTTCTTCTCATCATTCATCTTTTGCAATTCTTTTTCTTTTTATTGTATACATATGAATATCTCATTTTTTTCTTACCCTAAAAAGTCTTTGATTTGATTCCATTTTATCTCAAAAATCTCAAGGAAAATCATAATAAATATCATGAATATATCATTTAAAAGTTTCTTTAGCTCAAAAACTTTCTAATTTCTCTTGTAATTCTTCTACATTTACATTAAGTATTTTTATTTCTTTTTCTAGCATAATTATTATTAATAAATATATATTTATGTATACTAGCATAAATAGTAGGTTAAAGCAATAAAAAATACTTTTAAAAATAAATTATATAAAAATGAAACCAAATCAAAAACAACTTCAAGCAATTGAAAAAATAGATGGTCCTATGCTTATTATAGCTTGAGCTTGAAGCTGAAAAACTGCAACTCTAACAGCAAGAGTACAAAATATGATTAAAAATAAAAAAATAGAACCAAGCTCTATTTTGATGGTAACTTTTACCAATAAAGCTGCAAGTGAGATGAAAAATAGAGTTGCAAAAACTCTTGAAGTATTAGTTCCAAGGACTCTTTTTTCTGTAGTAAATTTTCCTACTGTTGGGACATTTCATAGTATTTGAATTTATTTTTTAAAAACAATATTAAATCCAAAACATACTTTATATAAAGAAGTATCAGAAAGAATCGGACTTAGAAAAGATTTTGTTATCTATGATGAGTCTGATAAAATATCAGTTTTAAGGTCAATTATTAAATCTGAATTAAGTTTAGATGAAAAAGAATTTCCTGCTAAAAAAATTGCTTTTTATATAAGTGGTGCAAAAAATTCACTTATAACTTCAAAACTATATGAAAAAGAAATAAATAGTTCTTTTTCGCAAATTGTATGGGAGGTTTATACAAAATATGAACAAAGATTATCACAAAATAATGCAATGGATTTTGATGATATTTTAACTAAAACTTTAAGTTTACTTAAAATTCCACAAATTCTTGAATTTTATCAAGAGAAATATAAATATTTGATGATTGATGAGTATCAAGATACAAATACTCCTCAATATGAAATAGTTAGACTATTAGCTAGTAAATATAGAAATTTAGCTGTAGTTTGAGATGATTCTCAATCAATTTATAGTTGGAGATGAGCTAATTTACACAATATTCTAAACTTTAAAAAAGATTATACTGAGGCCTTAGTAGTAAAGTTAGAGCAAAATTATAGGTCTACAAAAAATATTATAGCAGCAGCAAATTCAGTTATAAAAAATAATATAACTTGAGTAAAAAAAGAACTTTGGACTAATAATATTTCTTGAGAAAAAGTTACTTTAATAGAGTCTCCAGATGATAGATTAGAAGCAAAAGCTATAGTTAATATTATAAAAGAAAAATCAAAACTCTACTGAGATAATTTAATTTTATATAGGACAAATGTCCAATCAAGACAAATAGAAGAAGCACTAATAATAAAAAATATTCCATATAGAGTTATTTGATGATTAAAATTTTATGACAGAAAAGAAATAAAAGATTTACTTGCTTATTTAAGAGTGATTTTTAATAGTGATGATGTTGTGGGTATGAAAAGAATTATCAATACTCCAAGTAGAAAAATAGGAGCAAAATCAATTGAAGTTATGGATACTTATATGAATAATTTTAATATTTGATTTTTAGATTTATTTGAAAATATTTCAGAGCTTGAAGAACTTAAACCAGCAGCAAAAAAATCAATTATAAATTTTTCTGAAATAATAAATAATCTAATAAAAAAATCAGAAAATATAGAAGTTGCAGAATTAATAAAAGAAATAATACATTTAACAAAATATATAGATTATATAACTGATTGACTTTTGGAAGAAGAAAAACAATCTAAAAAAGATAATATTGATGAGCTTGTAAATTTGGCTTCAGAGTATAATTGAATGTGAAACAGAGAAAGCTTGAGTCAATTTCTTGAAGAAGTAGCACTTTTAACAGATTTAGATAAACAAGATAAAGAAAAATGAGATGAAGTAACTCTAATGACAATCCATACTTCAAAATGACTTGAGGAAAAAAGAGTTTTTGTTTGTTGATTAGAAGATTGAATTTTTCCAAGCTTTAGATCTGTAAATGATTCTAGTGCTTTAGAAGAAGAAAGAAGACTTATGTATGTTGCTATGACTAGAGCTAAAAATGAACTCTATTTAAGTAGAGCTAAAGAGAGATTTCATTTTTGAGATTATGTAAGAAATCCAGAAAGTAGATTTTTAAAAGAAATAGATCCTAGCTTGATTCAAGACTATGATTTATGAGAGTTATTTCCAAAAAAAGATTACTTTTTCTGAAATAATAACCTTAAATTTGACACTACTGAAATTAATAAAAATACAAAAATAGTTAGAAAGTCTTTAAATAATGATATTTCACAATTTAATAAATGAGATAAAATTTCTCATCCAAAATTTGGAAATTGAATAATAATAAATATTGAGTGAGAAATATGAAAAATAAATTTTTCTTGAGCTTGAGTCAAAAAAATGAACTTAAAAATTGCTCCAGTTAGAAAAATCTAAAAAATCTAAAAAAAGAAATTAATTAATTGAATTAATTTCTTTTTTATCAATTATTTTCCAATTTTTATCATTTTCTTGCAAAAGATTAAATACTCATTTAAAATGCAGTTTTCAATAAGTTATATAAATTTTATTATACTTTGAATTTATTATTGCTGAGGCAAGGACTTCATCTCTTCATCTTAATATGATATCAAATAACTGTTTATTGGCAAAATTTCATTTAATAAAATTTTGAGCAGATTCACTTTTTATAAGTACTGAAAAAATTGATTTATTGATAAACCTTAAAACCCCTAATTGTCTAGGATTTAATTTAGATAAAGTTTTTATTATTTCTGAATTTATATCTATTGTATTTTGAGTAGTTACTTTTTTTGTTTTTGGAGAAGCTGAAATATGACTATATTCCTCCATTATCCAGTCAATATCTACATCAATATTGTAGTCTAAGTCATTAACAAGACCCATAAAAAGAGAGTTATCCTGAAATGTTAATCAATATAACTTTGAGAAGTTTTTATATAAATCTTTATTGAACTCAAATCAAATTGCTTGATTAAATTTAGTCATATTTTCTTTAGTTCATGGTCTTACTCATTCAAAAAAATACACAAATCCTTCTTTTTTATAATTTTTTAAATTATACCTAACTTGATTATAAAAATTTTGACTTCAAATATGGCTCATTTCTTGAAAAATTACTGTTTTTTTTCAGTTTGAAATAGTATATTGTGTCATTACAGCTGGAAATATATAAATATTATATATTCAAAACATTCCAATTAGTAATCAAATGATTACAAAACTTAGACTTATTTTTTTTATAAAATTTATTACAAATAATCTATAGGTTTTTATTTTTTGTTTTCTTATTTTTTTATATAAAAAGTAAATAAGGTAAAAAATACTTCCATAAAAAACAATAAAAACTATCCCTTTTAGTAATCAAATAAATCCAGAAATATATAATATCGCTAATAATACTGTAAAAATTGATATATAATAAATTATGTTTTTCATTTATTTTAAAATTATTTTATAAAATATAGTTAAAAACTGTGAGGCAACTCTTTTTGTATTCAAACTCTTTCTAAAATAGTATTTATATTACTGTGTCTTTCTGAAAAAAATCTATGTAAAATATCTGGATTATACCTTATAAAGGGATTTTCAAAATATGGAGAATCTAGATTCCATAAATCTGGAAGTTTTTTTAATCATAAATTATAAAATTCTTTAGCTTTTTGTTTATCACCTTTCCACCAATACTTATTTCAACAATAGAAATAAGTCTCAGCACTTTTTATTTTTAAATTTTTACAATTTGGAATAATTATATTATGATTTTTTATTTTTCAATCATATATTTGTATTTCAGTTTTATATTTTATATATGAACTATATGCTCAAAATACTGAAAAACTTGTTATTAACAATAAAATAAAATAATTTAATATTTTCCTTTTAACAAAAACATTCTCATTTCAAATTAATGAAATCAATAATATTATAAGTAAATAACTAGAAATGCTAGCAAAATTAAAAAATAAAAATATAAGTGCTAAAATTAAAGAAATTTTGAAACTACTTGTCTTAACTTTAAAAATTAATTTATATACTAAATATATAAATATTAATAACCCAAAAATTCATATATGATAAAAAATATTTAAAAAGATATTGTGTGGTCTATCAGCAGTAAATCAAAAATTTTCATGAATATACAATTGAGTAACTTTAAAATTATCAAAAACTAAATCTAGTGTAGATAATCAATTTCAAATAAAAAAAGTTTTTGAGTTGTCCATAATGATTAAAATAGTAGTTTCCCAAAGATAAAATCTTGATATAAAAGAGTCTAATTTTGAAAATCAAAAGTCTTGTAATATTAAAGCTAAAACTAAAATAAATACTCATAAAAAACTAAAAATTTTTATATATTTAAAGTCTTTATTTTTTAAAAAGAAATACATTAAGTATCAAATAGCAAGAAAAATAGCAATTATTGATTTAGTTAAAAATATTGATACTATAATTAATATGAGTAATAATAATTTTATATATTTGTTAATATTGATTTTATTTTCTATAATTATTGGTAAAAGTAAAAGTAGATATAGGGCTAAATAATTTGGATGTCCAAATGTTCAAAATAATCTATTTCATAAGTTTCAATAATCAAAACTTGGATTTATGAATTCCATTAAAGCTACTAAAATAACAACTACCAAAGCTATAGCTGACCAAAATAAAATATTTTTTTTAAAATTATAGCTAGAATTTATAAATAAAATATATAATCAAATTAAATTTAAAAACATTATTAAACTATGAGATTTATCAGAATTTCAAAAAAAAGAATTAGGAAAAGAAATACTAAAAAAAGTTGATACCAATAAAATAAAAATTATAGGAAAAATAATTTTTGGAATATATAGTTTCATTAACTTTTTATCAGATCAGCCAAAAAGTTGTCAAAAAAAATATAAAGATAAAATAAATCATGATAATATATTAAAATACATTACTTTTGTAAATTCAAAGCTTCAATTTACATGAAAAAATGCTCAAATTTCATAAAAACCAAAAAAATCAAATAAATGAGAATTTATTAGGGTTATACTTATAAATAAGAATATAATTAGAAAATGTACTGTTTTATTTATCATTTATTAAAAAACTAGCTATTTCTTTAATTTGGTTAAAAGTGTCTTTTAAATTTATTATTTCTTCTAAACTAAAAAATCTATACTCTCAAATCTCTTCTTCTTGAATAATTATTTCAGATATCTCATTTTTTATTTCACATAAAAATATATATTCTATTCTATTTTGTACTAGTTCTTTTTTATTTTTAATTTCTATTTTATAACTAGAAATTGGATTTGGGAATTCTTTTAAGATATTATCAGATTTTAATCAAATTTTATGTCAAATAATTTTTATTTTTAAGTTAAACTCTTCTTTTAATTCTCTTTTAATACATTTAAAAATAGATTCTTTATTTTCTAATTTTCATCCTGGAAGAACCCATACATTTTTTCATTTATGCTTTGTTAGTAAATACTTTCAATCTTTATTTTTTGCAAATGCTCTTACTACCTGTTTCATATTTTTATTTACTTAAAAGTAAAGTATTTCTTTTTATATTAAAAATATAAATATATACTTTAATGTCAATTTTTTTTGAAAAATAGACTTATTATTACTTTTAGTAGCTAAAAAAAAAATTTGTAAAAAATATAATTTACTTTATAATAAAATTAAGTTAATATACTTTTATTTTTATAAAAAAATATAATGAAATTATTAAAAATATTTTTTATTTTAGTTTTACTATCTATAACAAATTTTGCTTTTGCATTAAATGCTCCTGAAAATATAAAATTAAATAATGCTACTCATGATACTCTTGAGATTTCTTGGGACAAAACAGATTGAGCTTTTATTTATGCAATATCTTATTGAACTAAAACAGCTTCAGGTACTACTTATGAAAATCAGCTAGAAGTTATAGTACATAATAATGAAAAATGACTAATTGAAAACTTGAAAGAAAATACTAAATATTTTATAGCTGTAAAGGCTTTTGATTCAGATAATAATGAATCAGAATATTCTAAGGAAGTATATTTTTCAACTTTGACTAAATTAGAAAATTTAAGAATAGAAAAAAGTAATGTGTTAGATACAAGAAATATTGAATTAGAATTTAATTTTAATTTAAATAAAGATTCCGTAGTTAACTTAAATATAGTTAATATGGAAAATAATTTAGAAGATATAGAAGTTAAAAATTATAAAATAGCAGAAAATAAATTATATATATTCTTAAAAGATGATTTAATTATTGGCTCTAAATATTCTATTACGGTTATAACTTTGGAGTGAAGTAAATGAGAGAAAATTAAATCAGGAGTAGAATGAATGATAGATTTTTATATTAGTAAAGATACAAAAAAGTATTCTGTAGAAAATATTGAATTACTTTCAGCTTGAGAGGAAGAAAAAAAAGAAGAAGTTAATATTGAATTACTTTCAGCTTGAGAGGAAGAAAAAATTAATATACAAGAGGTTGCAGAAAAAAAAGAAGAATTACCTACTGCGTGACCTAGTGAGATGTTTTTACTTTTACTTTTTTCACTTATAATTTGAGCCTTCTTATTTTATTTCAATAAAAGAAGAAATGCATAAAAAAATATTCTTGAAATTTTCAAGAATATTTTTTTATATTTCAGTTTTTTTATAAATAGGATTTATAATAAGTTTATTATAAAGTAGTACTTTACTTTTATAATCTTCAAGTAATTTTGATAAAATATAACTTTTATCAATAAGTAAATTTCTTATATAAATAAAATTTCATTTTTTTGTTAGTTTTGGATGCTTATTTGCAACTCTAAAAATAAAATTTAGTTCATTATGTATTAATTTTTGATTATGTATTAATTTTATAAAATTATTCTCAAAATTATCATCATTTTTTTTATAAAGTTCCATTTTTCTTAATTTTATTATTTCAGAAAAAATTTCATCATGTTTTGAGAAAGTATTTTTAGTTACTTCAAAAATAGGAGGAATTAAATTAGTTCTTAAAAAAAAATATTCAATTATAATAAGCTCTTGTTTTTTTAAAGATTTTTTTATTAGATTAATTCTTATAAAATAAATAAAAATTATGAGTAATATTATAATTCATAAATATATCATTTGCTTTTTTTATTAAATTAATATTATATATAATAACATATTATATATAATATTACAATAAAAAAATGATATGATATTTAACAGGAGAAATAATTGAATTAGAAACAAATAGAATTATTGTTTTAATAAACTCAGGAGTATGATATGAGCTATGGATAAGTAAAATAACTTTCACTAAACTATCTTTACATCAAAAAAAAGAATTTTATATTTATCATAATATAACAGAAGCAAATCAAAATCTTTTTGGTTTTTTAGATAAAAGTGAAAAAAATGTTTTTTCAGAACTTATAAAAATTTCTTGAATATGATGAAAAGTAGCAATTCAAATTTTAAGTTTGGGAATAAATACTCTCTCTTGTGCAATCAAATCAGAAGATAAAAAGCTTATAGAATCTATAAAGTGAATAGGTAAGAAAATGGCAGAAAAAATTATTATAGAATTAAAAGATAAAGATTTTATAAAAGGTTTTGTTCAAGATCCTTCTTTAGTGTCTACTCAAAATAAGCAACTAGATAATTATGAAGATGTTATTTTTACACTTACAAATATGTGATATTCTAAACCATTAGTAGAAAAAGCAATTATAAAAATTCCTAAAAATCTTAAAACAATCAAAGATATAATTCCAGCAATTATTAGTAAATTATAAAATATAATTTACATTATTTAAAATAGTTATCTAAATAATTTATCCCTATACTTTCACTTGTTCTATTTTTTAAGTTTTTTACTATAATTTCTCATTTTATTTCTTCTTTTTCTCAAGCAAAAATTCAATATTTTATATTTTTATTTTCAGCATATTTAAATTGTTTATCAAGTTTAGCATTATTATAATATACATCAAAGGATTTATTAGTATTTTTTAAAATTTGAATTATTTGCTCTCTATATTTTTCTGAAGATCATAAATTAAAAATAATTATATCACTAAGATGTAATTTTTTATTTAATAAATTATTTTCTTGAAATAAAGAAAATAGTCTTGAAATTCAAATACTTCCCCCAATTCAAGAGAATTCTATTCATTTTGAATTTGTAGTTTTTCTAATTTCTCATACTAAATTAGTATATCTTCAACCTGAACAAATTGATCAAAAACTTTCATAATCAGTTATAAAAGTCTCAAAAACAACTCAAGTATAATAATCAAGTCATCTTGTGATATATGGGTCAAAAACTACATTTACTCATCTATTTTTTAGTGTATTAAAAATATTTTGTAAGCTACTAATTTCTTTTTTATACTCTGGTATAGATAAGACTTTTGCTATTTCATTTAAATCTTTTTTTAAAATATCTAAAATTTTAGAATAATTTTTAGGTGATAATTCTTTTACTTTTGCCTCAAAGTTATTTGTTTCTAATTTATAAAAATCATCTAATATTTTAAAAAATCCTTTAGAATTTTCTATTTCAAACTTACTTATTAATCCTTTTATTAAAATTTTACTATTTATATGAACTATAGCTTTTTTATTAATATTAAGAAAAAATAAAATACTATTTAAGGAATTATAAAGTGTTTCAATAATTTCAACATCATAAAATTCACTTATATTTTCTCAAATAACATCAATATCACATTGATAAAATTCTTTATATCTTCATTTTTGAGACCTCTCTCATCTAAAAACTTTTTGTATTTGATATCTTTTAAATGGAAATTTTATATCATTTTCATACTCAATCACATATCTTGCTAAAGGAATAGTTAGATCAAAATGTAGGCTATACTTTTTTGTATCTTTAGCTCAATTTGCTAGTCCATAAAGTCCAAAAATTTGTTTTGCTACTTGATCTCAACCCTTTGCTGTAAGAATCATATTATTCTCTACACTTGGTGTTTCAATATTTATAAATCAATTTTTTAAATAGTGTTTTTCAACTATTTTTTTAATCTCATTAAATAGTGCTTGTTTTTCTGGATTATAATCTATAAATCCACTTGATTTTAAATTTGTTACCATAAATTATTTTTAATAAAAAGTATTATTTTCATATATAAAATACTAATTTTAGTTTCAAATGCAATTTTTTTATGGTATCTATAAAAATAGTACAAACCTAAAACTAATAATTTCAAATTAATAAAAAAAGGTGCTTTTTT
>CAZPIB010000029.1:0-11131 GCA_964586815.1 uncultured Candidatus Peribacteria bacterium
AAGAATTGTTATTAATTTTTGCTTATTAGTTATCTTATTAATTATTACAGATATATCTTGCTCTGATTGTAATAAAATATTATCTAAACTTACATTATTATAAGCATTAGTAGTTTTATTTAAAGTAGAGATTTCTCACTGATATTTTTCAAAGAACTTTAGTAATTCATTCTCAAATCCTTTCAATGATGGATTATTTTTTAATATTTCTTGTATTTTACTAGTTATTTGAAAAATTCTTATTTGATTTAAGATGTTTTTAATTTCTTCTGCTCTTAAATTTTTTCCATTTAAAATATTTTTAATTTCACTTTCTTTTTTAAAAACTCATTTAGAATCTTTCAGTGAGTTAATATCTAAATTTCTTTTGTTAAGTACTTCAATAAGTGAATCTTCTGCTTGGGTTTTTTTAGTTATAGAAACTCAGTCAAGAATTTTTAGAATATCTTGTTCACTTACCTTTTCTCAATTTTTATCTTCTAATCATTTTAATTTTTCTATTAAATTAATAGGTTGACAAGCATCATCACCAAAGATATCCTTTACTTCAATTTTGTTTCAATTTTTATCAGTATATAAATCAAAGATTTGAGAAATTTGATCTTTTTCTTTTTCTATTATTTTGGATTTAATTTGTAGTAATCAATAAGATGAATTATTTTTAAAACTTAAAAAAGGACAATAATATCCAGTATCTATTTCTAATAATTTCCTTCTATCATTTTTATTTTCCAATAAATTATCTAAAGAATTATATTTAGAAATAATATTATTTAATTTAATATCTAAATTTTTATTTAAGTTTTGATCAAATCCTAAAGAAACTCATAAATTACTATTGTTATGTAAGTTAAATTCTACATCAGAATGTAGAGTGAAAATATTGTTTAATCCTGTTTTTTTAACTACTGATTCTAAAAAGCTAATCATTTTTTCAGAGTTATTTAATTGTTCCATTAATTTTTTTTCATCTAGACTTAAATTTTTCTTATTTCAGTCTAGTTTTTTAAAATCTTCTTTTTTAATAGAGTTATTTTTGAATTTGTCTAAAAGATTTTGAACATCTTTTAGTTCAAAATTATCTGTATTTATAGATTGTAAGTCTAGATTTGCATTTACCTCATTCATATTTTAAAAGTTTTTAAACTAAAATTCTAATATTTTTTCTAAATTTATATTTTCTTGTTTTTTTTCACTTTTTTCTTTTTCCTTAAAATAATTCATTTTATTTCAAATATGAATCTGTTTTATTTCTTGTTTTATTTCTAAATACTGCTTTATTTTTTTGTCTAATAAAATATAAATTGGCTTATAATCTCAGGTTTTCAGAAAAGATAACAATTGAAAAAGTTCCTCAGTTCAAAAAAACTTTAAACTTCAAGCTAAAGGTTGTAGAGTGTTTTCTGAGTCTATATAGGAAATAATATGAAGAATCTTCTCTTCAGTTTCCTTTCTATTATTCATTATTAAATATTTTAAAATACTTAATAAGTTTATCATATTCTTTTCTTAAAATCAAAAGTTTACAACTCTATATTTTATATAATAGCTCATAAAAAGTGTTTTTATATTTTTTTATTTATAATTTTATCTTTTAATCAAAAAATACTTAATCCTCAAACTGTAATTATAATTCAAGCACAAATAATACATAATAAACAATATACTCAAACTAAATATTCATTATATATAATATATGAGTTAAATAATAGTCCTCATATAGCTATTACTAATAATATTTTAAATGGATTATTAATTTTTCATTTTAATCACAAAAATGCAATTATTGCAATTACTGGATAAACAATCAATGCTATTGCTGGAAAAGGAAATCCTAAAATCCAAGCAAAATCTTTCATAAATACTGATGAACAAGAAAAAGTATGATTTAAATCACAAACCATTCATATTGGTTCTCCTCAAAAATTTGTTATTGTTTCTTTTATTTTATAAGCTTCATTTGTTAAGTAAGCAGCATTTATAGTTCATACTAATCATAATAAAGCTATTATTTTTAATTTAATTTTTCACATTATTTTTCACATTATTAAATAATATACTTATATAAAAAGTATATTAATAAAAATAAAAATACAAATAAAAATATTTTAACTGTAAAATTAAAATACTTTGAAAAAAGAATGAAAAAATCTGAAAAAATAGTAAACTAAAAGAAATAATTTATTTACTAATATATAAAATGGAAAATACAGACATTTTACAAGAAAAAATAAATAATGCTTCAGAAAAATTAGAAAAAGTAAAAAAAGAAGTACACAAAAAAATTGTGGGTCAAGATACCCTTATAGAAAGTTTAATTATTGGACTTTTAGCTAAAGGACATATTTTGATAGAGTGAGTTCCTGGACTGGCTAAAACTCTAAGCATTGATACTTTAAGTAAGACTCTTGGGCTTTGATTTAGTAGAGTACAATTCACTCCAGACTTACTTCCAAGTGATTTAATAGGGGCTGAAATTTATAATCCAAAAAGTTGAGAATTTTCTATAAAAAGATGACCAATTTTTAATAATTTTATTTTAGCTGATGAAATAAATAGAGCCCCTTCAAAAGTACAATCTGCTCTTCTTGAAGCTATGGCTGAGAAACAAATCACAATTTGAAATAAAAGTTTTAAATTAGATGAGCCTTTTATAGTACTAGCTACTCAAAATCCAATTGAACAATCAGGAACTTATAGACTTCCAGAAGCTCAAATTGATAGATTTATGATGAAAGTCTGAGTGGATTATAATGATAAAAATACAGAAATAGAAATGTATAAAAAAGTAACTCAGAATTTTGAAGATATAAAAATTAATAAAGTTTTAAATAAAAAAGAAATTTTAGAAATTCAAAAGTTAGTAAAAGAAATACATGTTTCAGATAATATTTTTGAATATGTTTGAGATATTATAGATTCTACAAGAAACAATATTTCAAAATATTTAGAATACTGAATCTCTCCAAGATGATGAATTGCTCTAATAAATGGAGCTAAAGTAGTTGCTCTTCTAAACAAAAGAACTTTTGTAATCCCAGAAGATATCAAAAAAATAGCTAGATCGGTGCTTTCTCACAGACTTTCACTAAACTATAATGCAGTTTCAGATTGAATTACTTGAGAAAAAATTGTGGAAGAAATTTTAAATAATGTAAAAGTGGTTTAGGAAATTAAAAATAATGTAAAAATTATGTAACTAAATAGTAAAATTACAAGGGGCTGAAGACCCTTGTTGGTGTTAACTAATTTTGAAATAATTACCAATAGCAAGGGTCTTCAGTCCCTTGTAATTGATTTTTGTAAAGATTTTATGAATAATAAAAACCTACATACTATTGAATTTAAGCTAAAAAAACTTCTTGATTGAGGTCTTTTTGGAAATTTTAAATCAAGGGTTTCAGGGGCTTGAATGGAGTTTCTAGAGCATAGTAAGTATAATTTGTGAGATGAAGCAAAAGATATTGATTGGAAGGCAAGTTCAAAAACTGGAGAATTATATATGAAAAAATATGAAGTGGAAAAAGATTTGAATGTTTTATTTGTATTAGATACTAGTGAAACTATGAGATTTGGTTCAGAGAATAAAATAAAACTAGAAACTTTGACTGAAACTTTTTATGTCTTGGCTCTATCTGCTTATTATAATAATGATAATATTTGAGCTATTATTTATAAAGAAGATAATCTGGAATTTATAGATTATAAAAAAAGTAAGAATAATATTTATAGAATTTTGGAAAAAATTTCCCCACCCCTAACCCCTCCCCTTACAGGAGAGGGGAATAGAAAAAAGACTCTCCCTCCTGAAAGGGGGGAGTTGGAGGGAGGACTTAGTGAAATTAAAAAAAGAAAAATTAAAAATAATTTAATATTTATTTTAACTGATAAACAAGACTTTGATTTAAAAAAATTAAGATTTTTAAGTGAAAACAATGATATTGTTCTGATAAATATTTTTGATAGATTTGAAAATGAATTAATTTCCCCACCCCTAACCCCTCCCCTTACAGGAGAGGGGAATAAAAAAAAGACCCTCCCTCCTGAAATGGGAGGGTTGGAGGGGGGACTTTCTATTAATTTATGAAAAGATTTTTTAAATATAAATTTATGAGATAATAAAAAGCAAGAAGAATTTAGAAAATTAAGAAAAAATAAAATAAAAAAAATAAAATATGATTTAGAAAAAAATAATATTTGATATATTTTTTTAGATAATAAATCAGATATTTTAAAAGAATTAGTTTTATATTTTAATAAAATTAAGTAAAAAACTAAATAAAAAAACAAGAAAACTAAATAAAATATACAAGGGGCTAAAGACCCTTGTTAGTGGTAATTTATTTATTAATTATAGCAAGGGTCTTTAGCCCCTTGTATATTATTAAAATATGCAAGATATAAATCCAATAATGCTCTGATTTCCAATAAATGTATTATATTCTATAATATTTATATTGTTTTTAGTGTGATTATATTTTTTGTGGAAAAATTTAGATAAAAAAGGGTGAACACAAGGTTCACCCCTACAGAATGAATGTAGGGGTGAACCTTGTGTTCACCCAAAACCTAACTATCTGAAACAATTAAAAATACTAGAAGAAGAATATTTAGATAAAAATAAAGAGATATTTTATGCAAAACTATCTAAAATATTAAAAAATATTATTATGCAACAAGGGTCTTTAGCCTCTTGAAAAGACATTACAAAAATGACTTTTACAGAAATAAATAAATTAGAAATTAAGCAAAATTTGAAAGATTTAATAAAAAATATTTATTTCAAAGAATATATGAAAGAAATAGAAGATAGTGAAGAAATTAGAAAAAACTTAATTTTAGAAGTTAAAAAATACACAAGGGGCTAAAGACCCTTGTTAGTGTTAACTATTTTGAGTTTATTAATTAATCACAATAAGGGTCTTTAGCTCCTTGTGTACAGTAAAAATGAATTTATTACAAAACATCACATTCTTAAATCCAGAATATTTTTGGGGATTATTACTAATTCCTATTATTTTGTATTTTTTTTATAAAAAAGAAAAATCCTGAATTAGTTTTATAAATTTGAATGATACTAAAAAAATATTTAAAAAAAATAATTATAAATTTTATTTAAAAATAATTTTATTATGACTTATTTTAGTGAATTTTATAATTATTTTATCAAATCCACATAAAATAAATATTTCTGAAAAAATAGATAAAGATTGAATTGATATTGTAATAGCTATTGATGTTTCTAGAAGCATGCAAGCCACAGATTTGAAGCCTAATAGATTAGAGGCTGCTAAAAAAGTAGTTGATTGATTTATTAAAAATCTAAAAACAGATAGGGTAGGATTGGTAGTTTTTGCTGGAAAACCTTTCATAAGTATACCTCTCACTTTTGATTATAATATTTTGTCTGAAACTATTAATAGACTTGATACTGATACTATAAATCAACAAAAAAGATGATTAAGCTGAACCGCTATTTGAGATGCAATTTTAATGAGTAAAATTTTATTTACCTCCTCTATAGAAAAAGCCCCCCTTAACCCCCCTTTGGAGGGGAAAATTCCTAGAGAAAAAGTAATTATTCTTTTAACTGATTGAGATTCAAATATTTGAATTGATCCAAAAATAGCTTGAACTTTATCTTGAGAATACTGAATAAAAATTTATACAATTTGAATTTGAAGTGAAAAATGATGATATATAACTCATCAGGTTTGATTATTTTTACAAAAACAAAAAATACCACCTCTAAATTATAAAGATTTACAATATATCTCTAAAATAACTGATTGAAAATTTTTTAGAGCAGACTCTAATACAGTTTTTGAGGATATTTTTAAAGAATTACAACTTTTAGAAAAAAGTGAAATTGAAGTTGATATAAAGAAAAATTATAAAAATTTGTATGATGTTTTTATTTACAGTTTGATATTATTAATAATGGGATTTTGATTTATGATTTTTAAAAATGTAGAGACATTATTTATATAATATTTTTTGCTTTTTTTGAATTATTTTATATAATTTTTATTAAATTATTTATAATAAATGTTATTATATGAAATATATTGGATACATATTGGTGTTGATTTGATTATTTATGATTTTTTTCCCAAAAATTGTTGCATATATTTTAGGGTGACTACTTTTATTTATTTGATTAAATATAATTATATTTAACTATAAAATAGTTAATTTCTTTAAAAATATAAAATTATCAAATTCTAAAAATGATAAAGATTGAGATTTTTTTAAGATAGGTAGCTATAAAATTTATAAATAAAATTCCTAAAAAAATTTTGACTTTTAACTATAGTTTTATAAAATAAATAAGCTTTTTGTAGAAGTCTTAATCTTTTGGGGTATGGCCAAGTGGTAAGGCACCGGACTTTGACTCCGTGATCGTAGGTTCGAATCCTTCTACCCCAACCATTTTGGTTTTTAGTTTATATACATAAATTATTGTGTTTATACACTAGAAACTAAAACTTAAAAACTAAGAGTAGAGTTTAATTAGGGGATTTTACTTTTAGGTTTTGAGAACTTAGAAAATAATTTTATATATTAAAAAAATATTGTTATGTTAGCAGTTATTGAATTAGGATGAAATCAATTCATTGTTAGAAATTGAGATGTTTTAGATATTAAAAAGCTAGTAGCTTTTCAAGGTAAAAAAACTTGATCTACTGAGGCTTTACTTATTTCTGATGAAGAAGGAAAAGATATTAAAATTTGAACTCCTATTGTAGAAGGATCAAAAGTTAGTTTTAAAATTTTAGATGAAAATTTTAAATGAGAAAAAGTTAGAGTCTTTAAAATGAAAGCTAAAAAAAGATATACTAGAAATAAAGGTTTTAGACCAACTCTTACAAAAATAGAAATTACTACTATTAAATAGTAAGAATATAAATATATGTAAACTACATTTTAAAAGGTAGAGTGAAATTCAAAAATACTCTATTTTTTTGGTTTTTAAATATACTAAAAAAAGTATTTTAAATTTAAATTTAGTTTTTTTTAAATTATGAGTATATTATTTATGAAAAAAGAAGTTTTTAAAAAATAATTAATTTTAAATTACTCTTTTTTTTATATTTTTTTAGTAAAAAAAGTTATTTTAATTTCTAGGGAATTGAAAAAGATAGAAATTTTTATTTTTAAAAATATAATAAAATTATGAATTTTTTATATGTAATATTATATTTGATAGTTTTAATATTTTTATTGACTTTAATTTATAAAAGACTAAGTGATATAAGTAGAAGAAATTTTGCTCATATTTGATATGATTTTTTTAAAAAAAGAAATAACTTTATTTTTAAAATAGTTGGTTTACTTTTCTTACTTTTATTCATATTATGAAGCTTAGTTATTTTAACTTTACCTCATTATGAAGCATTATAAAACAGTAAATGATTTCACATTAATTAAAAGACATATTTTACTCTTAATTATTAGTATATTAAAATCTTTATTTTTGATTTTAGTATCAATTTTATTGTATTATATATGAAATAAATATTTTTTAGTAGATATAGAAACAGAATTAGTAAAATATTTATTTTTTTGAGTTGTTTTTTTATTAATAAATTATTCATTCTTAAGTTTAATTTCTTCTATTGTAGAATACTATAATAATTTAGTTGTCTTATATAAAGATAGAATAATCATTCTACAAAGCTCACTTATTTTAAAAGACAATATAGAAATTATATATATACATAAAGTTGTAAAAATAAATTGATCTAAGATATGAGTATTTCAAAATATTTTATGATATTGAAATATAACTATAGAAGAACAGAATAATAATATTAGAATTCTTAATTTTATATCAAAACCAAATTCTATTTTAAAATTATTAAATTCTCAAAAAGATAAATACTTATTGACAAAAAACATCAATAATTATTCAAATAATTCAAATAGTTCAAATAGTTCAAATAATTCAAATAGTTCAAATAGTTCAAATAGTTCAAATAATTCAAATAGTTCAAATAGTTCAAATAATTCAAATTAAAAGTAGTAAAATACAAATAGATTAAATCTAATTAATGTAAGTAAAAAAAATTAAAACTATTTTTTTTTACTTAAAATATAAAATAATGAGATTTTCTTTTGAAAATCTTTTTTTTTTACTTAAAATATATATTTAAGAGTTTATATTATAAAAAAAATTTTGGGAAACAATAAAGAACATAGAGTAAATATAAAAGCTAGAATAGATAGGCATTCCAGAATGATAAAAGAAAACATAAACTTAAAGAATAAAGTATTTAGTGTTTTTAAAACAAATAATTTAGGTTATAAGATTGTTGTTGGTTTTATGTTATTTATTATGCCAATTTATCCAATGCTTGCATGAATTATTTATACTAACACTGAATATGATTTTTATAGATGATTTATTGATGAGGACTCTATATTATTTTCATATGAAGAAAGTGAAAGATTTTTAATTAGTGATTGAATTGATCAAACTATATGAGAATTTATTATTGACAGGACTTTATTAAATGAAGAGAGAAACTATGATTGAACTAATGAAATAAGACAATATGTAGTTGAATCATGAGATTCAATTTCAGTTATTGCTGCAAAATTTAAAGTTTCAAAAAATACTATTTATGATTTTAATAATTTTACAAGAAGTCATATTTTAAGACCAGGTGATATAATAAAAATCCCAGCTACATCTTGAATTAATTATAAAGTAAAATCAGGAGATACTTTATCGTGAATTGCAAATAGATATAAAATAAATAAAAAAGAAATAGTAGAATTTAATCCAGAATTATCTAAAAGAGAACTAAGAAAATGAGAAGAAATTTTTCTTCCTTGAGCTAAAAATATTATTCAAAAACCAAAACGTATAGCTACTCAAAAAACTAATATAAGAGCTAGTACTAATATAAAAAAAACAAAGCATATAAAAAATGAAAATATTTCTTCAGGATTAGTTTATAAGTCTAGATGGAGAAAACCATATTCTTGAGCTTGGTGAAATTGTACTTATTATGTTGCTTCACATAAAAATGTAAACTGGAGATGAAATGCAAATCAATGGATGAGAAATGCTGCTAAAAAATGACATAAAATAGTTCGTGGTAGAGGTTTTAAGCCAAAACTTTGAGCAATTGTTGTTCTTGAAGGTAGATGATATAATTTAAGATATGGTCATGTTGCTATTGTTAGAGAGATAAGAGAAGATTATATGATTGTTTCTGATATGAATTTTAGAAAATTAAATCAAATAACTTATAGGAAAGTATCATTAAATAGTAGAAATATTACGGGTTATATTCATGTAGATTAAAAAATATGAGCAGAGAAATATTAGAAAATTATAAAATAAAAGCTAAGAAAAAATTAGGGCAAAATTTTTTGGTAAGTAAAAGAATTATAAATGAAATATCAGAAATTGTAGAAATTAAAGAAAAAAATATTATTGAAGTTGGTCCAGGGTATTGAGCTTTGACAGAAAAACTTTTAGAAAAAAAGCCAAAGGCTCTGCATTTAGTAGAGCTTGATATTGATATGATAGATATATTAGAAGATAGAATTAAGAATGAAGATCTAATTTTATGAGATGTAGACTTTAAAATAAATAGGAAAGATATTTTGAAATTTACTCCAGAATTTAAAAATTATGAATTAATTGCAAATATTCCATACTATATTACAAGCCCTATTTTAAGGCATTTTTTATATAATCTAAAAAATAAACCAGATAATATGGTTATTCTTATGCAGAAAGATGTATGAGAAAAAATCCTTAAATCAAATAAGAATAAAACCTCAGTTTTATCACTTCTAGTTGATAAAAAAGCTTTTGTTACTGGTCAAATATTTGTTTCAAAAGACAATTTTATACCTTCTCCAAAAGTAGAATCAAGTGTACTACTTTTTGAAACTCATCATTTGTATAATAATATTTCTGATGAAAAATTTTTAAAAATAATAAAAATATGATTTTCTGCTGCTAGAAAAAAATTGAGTAAAAACTTAGAGAAGTGATGATTTAACAAAAAATTAGTTTTAGAAATTCTAGAATCTATGTGATATACTGATAATTCTAGATGAGAAGATTTAAATATAAAAGATTGGTGTAAGTTAGTATCTGCTTTATAAATAATCAAAAATATATTTTATAATTATTCTTTATGAGAAAAATAATATATTCAGATAAAAAAGATTTTCTAAATAAAATAGAAAATATAAAAAAAGATTGAATAGAAAAATTACATATATTAACTGATTTTGATAGAACTTTAACTAAGGCTTTTTCTAGTAGTGAAAATAAAAGATGAAAGTTAGTATCTGTATTTAAGGAAAATTCACTATGATTTAGTAAAGATTTTTGTAAATTAGAACAGGAAATTTATAATAAATATTATCCACTTGAAAAAAATCCAGATTTAAGCTTGGAGAAAAAAAATAAATATATGGTAGAATGGTGGACTAAAATTTTTGAATTATTTATAAGTTTTTGATTAACAAAAGAAAAAATCAAAAATTCAGTACTTAATTCTAAGATAGACTTTAGAGACTGAGTTGAATATTTTTGTAAAAATCTAGATAAAAATAATATACCTTTAATAGTTATTTCAGCTAGTTGATTAGGTGACTTTTGAGTGAAATACTTTTTTGAGAAACAAAAGATTAATTTTAAAAATATAGAAATTATTTCCAATGCTTTCATTTGGGATAATTCTTGAAAAGCTATTTGATATAAAAAACCAATAATTCATTCTTTTAATAAATCTGAAACAGTTTTAAAAAATAATAAAGAGATTTATTCTAAAATAGAAAACAGAAAAAATGTAATTTTACTTTGAGATAGTCTTTGAGATCATCATATGATAGATTGATTTAATTATATTAATTTAATAAAAATATGATTTTTAAATGATAATGAAGATAAATTATTAGAAGAGTACAAAAAAAGATATGATATTTCAATTACTTGAGACTGAGACTTTAGTTT
Source organism: uncultured Candidatus Peribacteria bacterium (assembly GCA_964586815.1). Classification (GTDB taxonomy): domain Bacteria; phylum Patescibacteriota; class Gracilibacteria; order BD1-5; family UBA6164; genus CAWUJK01. The sequence continues at coordinate 10,988 of CAZPIB010000029.1, forward strand.
TATAAATAATATTCTAAAAGAAATAATATAAAAATATTATTCTAGTATTTTAAATATAGAATATATGTTTTTTTATTTAATTTATTATTCCAAAACCACATCAGTTTTTTTAAGGAGCATCACAATATGTATTTTACTTGCTAT
>CAZPIB010000030.1:0-10587 GCA_964586815.1 uncultured Candidatus Peribacteria bacterium
ATGATTGAATATATAATACAGCTGATATGAATAAATACGGTTCAATATTTCATTTATGAGGAGCTAATGGTGTGTGAAACTTACACTTTGCAAATTGAATAGCTAATAATATTTTTGTTCGTGGGTCTGATGCTACTCATACTATTAGTGCAGGAATATTTGCATTAAAATTATCTTGGACTTCTAGTAGTTCCTTTCATACTGTAGGCTTCCGTTGTGTAACCTTTTAATATTTACTTGTATATTTTTTCTTAAACAAGAGACCGGTCTTGTGAACTAATAATATTTAACTAAAGACCGGTCTCAAAAAAGCCAAAGAAAAAATGGTTATTAAAAAAACTTTTGAATTTCAAGAGTTTTTTTATATAATTTTTTTAATTGGAATACCTTTGATTTTGTAATGGTTGGAATGGTAGGCCTATTTTTGTGTTATTTATTTTATAATTTACTTATAGCAAATGCCAAAACAAACTGCTAAGAATAAAGAAATTGGTTCATTGTATGATATAAAAGGAAGGCATTATTTTACTGATGATACTTCTATTGCTGGTTTTCCAGATTTACTTGAAGTACAACTTGAATCTTATAATAGCTTTCTAACTGAATGACTTGATAAAGTTTTTTCTAATGCTTTTCCTATTGAGGATCATTCTGAAGAAAAAGTAAGTATATTTTATAAGGGAATAAAAATTGAAGAACCTAAATATTCTATTGAAGAATGTGTTAGAAAAAATCTAAACTATGATGCTCCTATGAAATGCAAGCTTGAAATGCTTAATAAAGAAACAGGTGAAATAAAAGAACAAGAAGTTTATATGGGTTGAGTACCTATTATGACTGAAGATGCTAAATTTATTATAAATTGAATTGAAAGGGTTATTGTTAATCAAATTATAAGATCAACAGGTATTTTTTTTACTAGAAATGAAGGTATTTATTCTCTTAAAGTTATTCCTGCAAAAGGTTCTTGGTTTGAAATTGATATAGAAAAAAAAGGTATTATTAATGTAAAAATTGATAAAAAAAGAAAATTGCCAATCTCAGTTTTACTAAGAGCTTTTGGACTTGAGACAAATGCTGAAATTCTTGATATATTTTCTGATCTTTGAGAAGAGGTTATTATTAATCATATTGCTCCAACTTTAGAAAAAGACAAAACAACTACTAGACTTGAGGCTCTTCACACTTTATATAAATTATTAAGACCAGGAGATCTTGCTACCGATGAAAGAGTTGAAGAATTATTTGATGTTACTTTTAGAGATAATAAAAGATTTGATCTGTGAGAAATTGCTAGAATGAAAATGACTTCAAAACTTGGTATTAAAACTAAGTATACTGATGAAAATGGTAAATTTTTAAGTTTAAATGATTTAGTTACAGCACTTAAATATTACTTAAATCTTAGAGAGTGAATTCAGGGTTTTGAAACTGATGATATTGATCATCTAGCAAATAGAAGAATTAGATCTGTTTGAGAATTAGTATGAGATAAAATCAAAGTTGGTATTGCTAGAATGGAAAGAATTGCAAAAGATAGAATGACAATTTTAGAGCTTGAAGATGCTACTCCAGGTACTTTTATAAATTCTAGACCAGTTGTTGCTATTTTGAAGGAATTTTTTGGTAGTTCACAACTATCTCAATTTATGGATCAATCAAATCCACTTTCTGAAATTGCTCATAAAAGAAGAATTACAGCTATGGGTCCAGGTTGATTAACTAGAGAAAGAGCTAGTTTTGAGGTAAGAGATGTTCATCCTACTCAATATGGTAGAATATGTCCTATTGCTACTCCAGAAGGACCAAATATTTGACTTGTACTACATTTAGCTACATATGCAAAAGTAGATAAATATGGTTTTTTAATTACTCCTTTTAGAGAAGTAAAACATAGTGTAAAAAATGACTGAAAAGATGCTATAAATAAAATTACTTTAACTGATATCATAGGAGATGATTGAAGTATAGTAATAAAAGAAAAAAAATATATAACTGAAAAAGATGCAAAAGCATTTAAAAATAAAATAAAAGATAAACAAATAGAGGTAAGAGGGTACTTAGCTAATAGTTTTGAGTATTTTGATGCAGAAGCTGAAAAAGTTATTACTATTGCTGAAGCTAATACACAAATAGATGAGTATGGAAACTTTACTAATACTAGATTACCAGCAAGACATAAATCAGTACCTACTCTTTCATATGTAAGAGAGGTTACTCATATTGATGTTTCTCCAAAACAAATAATGTCTGTTGAAACTAGTCTTATTCCTTTTATGGAGCATGATGATGCTACTAGGGCTGAGATGGGTTCAAATATGATGAGGCAAGCAGTACCTTTAGTTAGACCAGAGGCTCCAATTGTAGGAACTTGAATGGAAAGAATTATTTGAGAAAGGTCTGGTTATGTTGTAGTAGCAATAGATGACTGAGAAGTTATTTGAGTAGATGCTAAGCATATATCTGTTTTATATAAAAATTGAAATCAAAAATTATATAAGCTAAAAACTTTTTGAAGATCAACTCATGATATGATTATTTATCAAAAACCTATGGTCTCTAGAGGTGAAAAATTTAAAAAAGGTCATCTTTTAACTGATGGACAAGCAATTGATAAATGAGAATTAGCTCTTTGAAGAAATCTTACTATTGCATATATGCCTTGGAAATGATTTAATTTTGAGGATGCAATTATTATTTCAGAAAAAGTGATTCAGTGAGATTATTATACATCAGTTCATATTAAAGAATATTCTATTGATGTGAGAGAAACTAAGCTTGGTGCTGAACAAACTACTGATGATATTCCTAATGTATCAAGTATTAAATTAAAAGATCTGTGAGATGATTGAGTTGTTAGAATTGGTGCAAATGTACAAGGTGGAAGTATATTAGTTTGAAAAATTACCCCAAAAGGAGAGCAAGATTTAACTCCGGAAGAAAGATTATTAAGAGCAATTTTTGGTGATAAATCAAAAGATGTAAAAGATAGTTCTCTTAGATTACCTTCAGGTCAAGGTTGAAAAGTTTTGAATGTAGAGGTTCTTAGAAAAGAAAATGGTGATAATTTGCCTACTTGAGTATTTATGCAAGTAAAAGTATTTGTTGCTGCTACTCGTAAACTTGAAGTAGGAGATAAAATGGCAGGTAGACATGGTAATAAATGAATTGTTTCAAAAATAGTTCCAGTTGAAGATATGCCTTTTGATAAAGATGGTAATGCTGTTGATATTATACTAAATCCACTTTGAGTAGTTTCAAGAATGAATATTGGACAAATACTTGAAGTACATGCTTGAGCTGCTGCTAAAAAATTATGAATTACAGTTGCTACACCAATTCTTAACTGAATTTCTGTAGAACAAGTAGATAATTTACTTATAAAAGCAGGTCTAGAAAGTGATGGTAAATTGCAATTATTTGATTGAGAAACAGGTGAAGCATTCAAAGAAAGAACAGTTGTTGGTCAAAAATATATGTTGAAATTACATCATTTAGTTGAAGAAAAAATTCATGCTAGAAATGTTTGACCATATTCTATGGTTACTCAACAACCTCTTGGTTGAAAGGCTCAAAATTGAGGACAAAGATGGTGAGAAATGGAAGTATGGGCTTTAGAAGCATATGCTGCTTCAAATATTCTACAAGAAATGATCACAATTAAATCTGATGATGTTGCTGGTAGAACTCAAGCTTATGAGGCTATTATTAAATGAACTCCAATCAAAAAACCAAATATTCCAGAATCATTTAATGTATTAATAAAAGAGCTGCAAGCTATTTGATTAGATGTAGATTTATTAGATAAAGAAGAATTATTAGATAAAGAAGATGAAATTAGAGCTAGATATGAAGAAATTATTGCAATTGAAAGTAAAGTTTTAAATTCAGATAATTCTGAAGATAAAAAATAAGAAAAATAATTTTTTTCTTAAAAAATACGCTAAATTTAAAAATTAATAAATAAAAAATCATGGCTTTTGAAAAATCATTAGATAACTTTTTAAATGATAAAATTACTGATTTTAACCAAATTGGTGATTGAATCTGAAAAAAAGATGTAACTGAGTGAAAAAATTTAGATAATCTTGCTTGAATTGCTTTATGAATTACTTCTCCAGAAAAGATTAGAGAAGTATCTCATGGTAGAATTTTAATATCTGAAACTATAAATTATAGAACACAAAAACCAGAAAGATGATGACTATTTTGTCAACAAATTTTTGGCCCTATGAAAAACTATGAGTGTGCTTGTGGTAAATATAAAAGAATTAAATATAAAGGAGTTGTTTGTGAGAGATGTTGAGTTGAAGTAACAAAAACTTCAGCTAGAAGAGAGAGAATGGGGCATATTGATTTATATGCACCAGTTGCTCATATTTGGTTTATGAAATCTGTTCCTAGTAGAATAGGATTACTTCTTGATCTTCCTGTTAAAAAACTAGAACAAATTGTATATTTTGCTTCATATATTATTACTGATGTATATGAAGAAAAAAGAGTTGATTCTTTAAAAGAACTTGAAGATAGATTCAAAGTTATAAAAACAGAAATGCAAAAAGAAATACAAAAAGAAGTTAATGAACTTAAAATAAAAAAAGAATCAAAGCAGTTAACAGCTAAAAAATTTGCAGAATCAGAAGCAATGGCTATGAAATCTCTTGATGACTTAGATGAAGAATTTGAAGAATTAAGAATAAGTCTTAAATGATTAAAAGAAGGTGAAGTAATTTGAGAGCTTGAATATAGGGTTTTAAATGAGAAATTTCCACATGTATTTGAGTGAGGAACTGGTGCTGAATATTTACAAAAACTTTTATCAAGAATAGATTTAAAAAAGTTTATTCATAATAGACAAGTTGAACTAAAATCAGCAACTCAAATAAAACAAAAAAAATTAATGCAAAAAATTAAATTAGCATCTAATTTACTTAAATCAAATCAAAAACCAGAATGGTTTATTTTAAATGCTCTTCCTATTTTACCACCAGATCTTAGACCAATGATTCAACTTGATGGTTGAAGATTTGCTTCAAGTGATTTAAATGATTTATATAGAAGAGTTATAAATAGGAATAATAGACTTAAAAAATTAATAGACCTTGGAGCTCCTGATGTTATTTTAAAAAATGAAAAAAGAATGCTTCAAGAGTCAGTTGATATGCTTATTACTGGTGAAACTAGAAGTAATAAAAACTGATTTGTTTCTGCAAATAAGAAAAAATTAAAATCTCTAACTGAAATACTAAAAGGTAAACAAGGTAGATTTAGACAAAACTTACTATGAAAAAGGGTAGATTATTCTGCTAGATCTGTAATTGTTGTTGGTCCAAATCTTAAAATGGATGAGTGTGGAATACCTAGAAAAATGGCATTAATCTTATTTAAACCATTTATTATTTCAAAATTGATTGAAGATTGAGTTGTTTATAATATTAAACATGCTGAAAAAATAATAGAGCATTCAGATAAACAAGTATGGGATGCTTTGGATGAAGTTATTGAAGATAAATATGTTTTAATGAATAGAGCACCTACTCTTCATAGGCTTTCAGTTCAAGCATTTAGACCAGTTTTAATTGATTGAAAAGCAATTCAGCTTCACCCACTTACTTGTTGAGCATTTAATGCAGATTTTGATGGTGATCAAATGGCAGTTCACTTGCCTCTTACACCAAAAGCTCAAGCTGAAGCTAGAGAATTAATGGTAACTTCAAAAAATCTTTTAGCTCCTTCAAGTTGAGAACCAATTGTTGCTCCTTCTCAGGATATGATTCTTTGAGCATATTATGTTACAGCAATTAGAAAAGGAGCTAAGTGAGAATGACAAGTATTTTCATCTATACTAGATATTACTCAGGCTTATGAGGCTTGAGCAGTTGAAATGAAGGCTCTTATAAGAGTTAGAATAAATTGAAAAATTATAGAAACCAATTATGGTAGACTACTATTTAATGAAATAGTTCCAGAAGGATTATGATTTATTAATGTAACTCTTAAGAAAAAAGCTTTACAAAAAATATTAGCTGAATCTTTTGAAAAATTAGGTTCAGAAACTACTGCTCATTTTGTAGATAAAATTAAAGATTTTTGATATAAATATTCTACTATTTCTGGACTTTCTATTTCGAAAAATGATATGCTTACTCCAGAAAATAAAGATGGCTTATTAGAAATAGCAGAAGAAAAAATTAAAGTTATTGGTAAAAAAACTTGGGCTTGATTTCTTACTTCTGAAGAAAAAACAACTCAATCTGTAAGGGTTTGGGCTTGAGTTAAAAAAGAGATAGAGGCTGAAATGAAGGTTTTATTTCCTGATGAAAATCATATTTTTAATATGATTGATTCTGGAGCTAGATGAAATATTTGAAATCTTACTCAACTATGTGGTATGAAATGATTAGTAGCATCAGCTTCATGAGATACAATTGAGCTTCCAATTAAATCAAATCTAAAAGAATGATTTTCAACTCTTGAATACTTTATTGCAACACATGGTTGAAGAAAAGGTAAAGCAGATACTGCACTAAAAACAGCTCAATCTGGTTATCTTACCAGAAGACTAGTTGATGCATCACAAAATATTATTGTAAAAGATGATGATTGTAAAACTGTTCATTCAAAAATAGTTAACAGAAAACAAGAACAGTGAGTATTTAATGAATCTTTTGAAGATAGATTATTTTCTCATACAATTGCAATTACTAAAAAAGATGATAAAGGGAATACAATAATTGAAGAATGAACTGTAATAGATAAAAAAGTTTTAGAAATAATAAATGCTAATAAAATTGATGATTTAAGTATTAGATCTGTTCTTACCTGTGAGTCTGAAGGGTGAGTTTGTAAAAAATGTTATGGTTTAGATTTAGGTTTAAGTTGTAATGTTGAAATTGGTACTCCAGTTTGAGTAATTGCTGCTCAGTCTATTTGAGAGCCAGGTACTCAACTTACTATGAGAACTTTTCATTCTGGTTGAGTAGCTCAAGAATGATGAGATATGACTCAAGGTTTAGCTAGAGTTGAAGAATTATTTGAAGCTAGAATTCCTAAGCTTGAAGCAGAAATTGTTGATATTGATTGAGTAATACAAATAGATAATCTTGATGATAAAATTGTTGTAAAAATTACTTCAAGGCAAATAAAAAAAGAAGAATACTATTATAGTTCAAAATTTGAAGTTGCTGTTAAAGTTTGAAATTGTGTAAAAGCAAAACAAATTATTGCTAGAAATAAAGCTGAAAAACAAAGACTTACAACTAAATTTCCTTGAATTGTTAGAAAAATAGAAAATTGAGTTATTATAATAGAAGATGAAATTCCTAGAAGTTATGAATACAGCTTTGAGTTAGGTAAAACTCTTTTAGTTACTGATGGACAAGAAGTAAAAGCTTGAGAGAAACTAACTTCTTGAGCATTAAATATCTCAAAACTTATGGAAGTAGCTTGAGTTACAATAGCTGAACAATATATTGTTGATGAAATTAAATCTATATATTCTTCTCAAGGACAAACTGTAAATTCAAAACATATTGAGCTTGTTGTTAGACAAATGTTTTCAAAAGTTAGAATTTTAGATAAATGAGACTCAGAATTTTTTCCAGGTGATATAATTGATATTATTACTTACAAAAAAACAGCTGATGAACTAATTAGAGATGGTAAGAAAGCACCGTTTGGTGAAAGGCTATTGCTTTGAATAACTAAAATATCACTTTATACTGAATCATGGCTTTCAGCAGCTTCTTTTCAAGAAACTGTAAGAGTATTAGTTGAAGGTTCTGTTTCAGCTAAAATTGATAAATTAAAAGAATTAAAAGAAAATGTTATTATTGGTAGATTAATTCCAGCTTGAAAACAATATAGAAAACTTGTTTGAAGAGAAATTGAATCTGATAATATAAGTGAAGAATATTTTAATGCTGAAGATCTTGAAGAAGATATTTCTGTTAGAAAATTAGAAGAATTAAATGCAAAACATGAACATGAAAGTGATTTTTAAATTTTAAAAATTATATTTTTATTTAAAAACTTTTGACTTTTTTTAAAAATCTATATAGTATTATTACTTTCTAATATTGTAGACAGTAGGCAAGTTAAGTCCTACCTAGGTAAAAGAAAAGAAAATAGTTAAAATATAAAAAACTAATTCTCTTTTTATTACTTAATAAAAAGAGAATTTTTTTTATACTTATATATAATAATTTAAAATACAATGGCTCTTACTAAAGCACAAAAAAGTAAAGTATTAAATCAATTAAAAGATTTAATATCTGAGGCTAAGTCAATTGGTTTCACAACTAATACTAGCTTAACAGTTGAAGAAATTACAAAACTAAGAATAAGCTTAAGAGAAGTTGATGCTACTTTTACTCTTGCTAAAAAAACTCTTATTAAAATTGCTTTTAAAGAAGTATTTAATATAGAAATAAGTGATGAATTACTTCCTAATCAAATTGCACTAGTTGTTTCAACTACTGATGCTATTTCTGGTTTGAGTAAAGTAAATGATTTTAAAAAAGAAACTAAAGAAAAAATTGAGTGGACTGGATCATTCTTTGAATGAGAATTAAAAGATGCAGAATCTACAAAAATTATTGCTTCTATGCCATCAAGAGATACTCTTCTTGGAAGAATGGTTTGATCTTTACAATCTCCACTATCAAAATTTGCAAGATTACTTGATGCTATATCTAAAAATAAAGCTGAAAAAGAAGGAGCCTCTACTACTTGAGAAAAATAATTTCATATTTGGTATACTAACTCTCAAAATAGAGAGTTAGTTACTAACTATTAAGTTAGAACTTAATTATATTTATAAATTAATAAAAAAATATTATGGCTGATTTATGTAAAAATGCTTCAAGCATTATGGATTTAGTAAAAGAATTATCTATTGTTGAATTAAATGATTTAGTTATTGCAATGGAAGAAGAATTTGGTGTTTCTGCTGCTGCTCCAGTTATGATGGCTAATGCTTGAGCTGAAGATGCTGGACCATCAACTAAAACTGTTAAATTAACTTCTGCAGGTGCTTCTAAAATTGCTGTTATTAAAGTAATTAGAGAAATTACTGGTCTTGGTTTAAAAGAAGCTAAATGATTAGCAGATAATGGATGAGCAATTAAAGAAGATTGTGAAGCTGCTGAAGCTGATGAACTTAAAGCTAAATTAGAAGAAGCTGGTGCTTCTGTTGAGTTAAAATAATTACTCAAAAAAAATCACTTATGTGATTTTTTTATTATTCAGAATTAGCCAAGTGGTAAGGCAAGGGACTCTGAATCCCTGATCATAGGTTCGAATCCTATATTCTGAACCATATTAAAAAACTTAAAATTTTTTTTATTTTGAAAAGAAAATCTCAGAAAATCTAGAAATAAATTGACCATCTTTATTTATTAATATATCACTTCATAGATATTTAATAATATTTTCCTCACTATCATCTATAGTATTTATATAGATATGATTATTTGTATCTAAATCAAGTCCTGTAATTTTATATAAAATTACTCAAGTTCAAGAAGATCTAACAAAAATTGCATAATCTTTATTTTTAAAATCAAAACTATAAGCAGATCAAGTAGAATTTAGTAAACTTAAATCATTTTGTAAATATCAAATACTTCAAGTAGAGCTAGAAAATACTTTTGAACTTAAGACATATAATTCATTAAAACTTGAGTATCTATATCTATCAAATTCTACTACTTTTATATCATAGGCTTTATCTATATCTAAAAATAAAGATCAACTTGAGACTTTTCAAATATTTGATACTAAAGATCAAGTATTATTTGTATTTCAATCTATATATTCTATATTTCTTTCATTATTCCAAAATACTTTTCTTAGTCAATACATAGGAGGAATATATCAAATAATTGTTCTTCTGGCTAAATCATCATTATCTAAAAAGTTATTTGGATAATTAATATTTCAAGTAGAGCTTCATCTATAATCATCACTATTTAAATTATCATCAATTAAGTCTCAAGTTTGTAAGTAAGCTGAAAAATCTATTCTAGTAGAATCAGTATCTATAAAATATCAGATTCAATTAACAAGATTAATTGTACTTAAGTTATATGAGGCATAACTAAGCTCAGTTGAGTCACTATTAAAGTAAATATGTAAACTATTTGTATTATAGCTTCCTGAACAAAAAACTGTAGAATCAGTGATATATAAAATAGTATCAATAATTCAACTACTAGTTGCTGAACTCATATTAACAAAAGTAGGGCAAGATATATTATCTATAAATCAAGATCAATCCGTATTTAAATACCTACTATAATCAGTATTAATTTTTCAATCATGAACAATATTTCTCATAAGTTTTACCTCTATATTATAGTATGATTTATTATTTAATAACTGAGAATGACTACTTATAACAATTACTGCTAGTAAAAGTGATAAACTTGTAAGAATTAACACATAAATTATTACTGATGCTCTATTATTTAGTCTCATATTAAAAATATATATTAAGTTTTAATAAATTATCTGTTTTTAAAAAATTCCAATAACTTCATTTATTATTTTTTATAAAAATAGGATTTATCTCCATACTAAATTCAA
>CAZPIB010000031.1:0-10586 GCA_964586815.1 uncultured Candidatus Peribacteria bacterium
TATGTGGTTTGGTACATGGTGATGAGTATCTAAATTTGATTGAACTAGTTGGACTATATACACTACTTCAGATTGATTGGCTAGTAATAATGTAGACTCAATAACTCAAGACTCTGCTTGAAATATGTGGTTTGGTACATGGTGATGATGAGTATCTAAATTTGATTGAACTAATTGGACTACATACACTAAGTCAGATTGATTGGTTAATAATAGTATAAACTCAATAACTCAAGACTCTGCTTGAAATATGTGGTTTGGTACTAGGGAGTGAGCATCTAAATTGTATTAATTTGATCTTTAGAAAGAAGATAATAAAAAATATATATTTAAAATGTTAAGCTAAGTTATTTAGTTTAACATTTTTTTAGTATGGTAAATTTTAACTTTGTAAAAAGGTGATATTTTAACTTTTAAAATTACAAATAGTATTTTTTAGTTTACAATATTTGAATTATGAATATATTTTATATGATATATTTGATATTTAAGTATGAAAAAAGTAGATATATATTCTGATGGTTGAGCAAGACCAAACCCATGACCTTGAGCTTATGGGGTTATTTTGAAGTTTTGAAAAATTCAAAAAGAACTATCAGGATTTGATAAATATACAACAAATAATAGAATGGAGCTAACTTGAGTAATAAAATGACTAAAAGTTTTAAAGCAAAAGTGTGATATTCAAGTATTTACTGATTCGAAATATGTAGTTAATTGAATAGAATTAGGTTGGGCAAAAAAATGGAAAATAAATAACTATATGAGAACTAAGTCTGAAAAAGCTATAAATTATGATTTATGGGAACAATTACTTGAAGAAACTCAAAAACATAAAATAAAATTCAATTGGGTAAAATGACATAATTGACATAAAGAAAATGAGAGATGTGATGAGCTAGCAACTAAAGAGATTTTAAAAAATACTGATATTTTAATAAAATCTAAAAATAATCCTCATTCAATATCTTTTTTAGAAAAAGATATTGAATGAATACTAATAAAAACACAAAAAAAAATAAAAATGTCAAAAGAAAATCAACCTTGCAAAAAATGTGCTACTCCAATTATAAGAGTGGCACCAAAAAAGAAAAATACAAAAAATAAAAGTTTTTATTATGATTGGTTTTTAACTTGTCCAAATTGTAAAATAAATTATTTTGTAGAAGAGGCAAAAGTTTATTTATAAAATATAGTAAAATGAAAAAGATATTAACATGAATTAAACCAACAGGAACTTGAATGCATTTATGAAATTATTTAGGAATGTTTAAACCTTTAATGGAAAATATAAAATGAAAAGATGCTTATCTTTTTATTCCAGATTTTCATAGTCTTACAAGTGTTCATAATGCTGAGACTCTTAAGATAAATAAGAAAAAACTTATTTGTGAGATTTTTGCACTCTTGCCAGATAATGCTGAAATTACTATTTTTGAACAATCAAAAATAAGAGATATAAATAATATAACTTGGATTTTGTCTAGTATAACTCCTTATTCTATGATGCTTAGGGCTCATAGTTTCAAAGATTCACAAAATAAAAATAGTGAAATAAATATGGCTGTTTTCAATTATCCAATTTTAATGACCTCTGATATAATTGCTTATGATATAGATCTAGTTCCAATTTGAAAGGATCAAAAACAACATATTGAATTTTCAAGAGATATTGCTGAAAATTTTAATAAAACATATAATACAGATTTATTTAAGTTACCAGAGCCTATTTTATCAGAAAAAGTATGATTAATTCCAGGCTTAGATTGAAGAAAAATGTCTAAATCATATAATAATCATATATGAATTTTTGATAGTCCAAAAATTTTAAAGAAAAAAATTATGTCAATTGTTACTTGAAGTGAAGGTCTTGAGGAACCAAAAAATCCAGAAACTTGTAATGTTTTTTCACTTATTAAATTTTTTTCAACTTCAAAAAAACAAGAAGAAATAGCATCTAAATATAAAGCAGGGAATTACTGATATTGACATGCAAAATTAGAATTACTTGAAATTTTGGAAAAATACTTCTCAAATTCAAGAAAAAAATATGAATATTATATGGATAATTTTGAAGAACTAGAAAAAAAGCTTGAAATTTGAAATAAAAAAGTTGATTTTATAGCAACTCAAAAATATAATAAAATGATTCAAATAATTGGATTATAATATTTTTATAAGAAAAGAATTTTTCTTCTTGCAAAAATGTTAAAAAGTCTTAAATTATCTTTAATAGTATTTAACTTTTATAAATTATGGATTTTTTAGGATTTTTTTTATATTTTGGATTTATAACAAGTAATGTAAATTTAAAAAACATTAGTTTTTCAGAAAATATTGAATATTGTACAAGTATTATTTATAATCCAGAATTAGAAGAAGAGTTTTTAAATAATTGTAATTTAGAAGAAACAAATAAATATATTATGAGTGTAAAAAATATTGACTAAAATTTAAAAAAGCATAAAATTACTAGCACATAAATATTTTATGTGCTAGTAATTTTTAACTAAATAAAAAATGGTAAAAAAACACAATTTTGAAGCTGAAACAGGGAGGATTTTAGAGCTTTTGACTCATAGTATTTATTCTAATAAAGAAATATTTTTAAGAGAATTAGTTTCAAATTCTGCTGATGCAATAGATAAGGCTAGAATTAAAAGTTTGACTGATGCTAATTATTTGAAAAAAGGTGAAAAATTTGAAATAATAATTGAGAGTGATAAAAAAGCTAGGACAGTTACTATTAGTGATAATGGTATTTGAATGAGTGAAGAAAATATGATTAAAAATCTTGGTACAATTGCAAAATCTGGAACAAAAGAATTTATAGATAAGCTTAAAAAAACAAAAGATGAAACTGAAAATAATTTAATATGACAATTTTGAGTTGGTTTTTATTCTGCTTTTATGGTTGCAGAAAAAATAGAGGTTGAATCAAAAGAAAAATGAAAAAAAGCAAGTAAATGGATCTCTGATTGAAAAACTGGTTATGAAATTTGAGAATCTACTAAATCTGAAAGAGGAACAATAGTTACTATTTTTGTAAAAAAAGATGAAAAAGAATTTCTAGAAGATTGGAAATTAAAAGAATTAGTTAAAAAATATTCAAACTATGTTTGAACTCCAATTATGATGAAGAAGTATGACTCTAGAACAGAAGAAGAAAAGAAAAAAGAACCAAAAATAATGTGATTTGAGCAAGTTAATGAAACAAAAGCTATTTGGAAAAAATCTAAATCTGAAATAAAAAAAGAGGAATATACAGAGTTTTATAAAACTGTTTCAAATGATTTTAATGAACCACTTTTTGCAATCCACTCTAATATAGAGTGAATGGTTTCTTATAAATCTATACTTTTTACTCCAAAACAAGTTAATATGTATCAAGATTTAACTAATCCAAATGTAGAATATGGACCAAAGCTTTATGTACAAAATATTTTGATTTTGGAAAATGCTAAAGAAATTTTACCAATTTGGCTTAGATTTATTTCAGGGGTAGTTGAAACATCAGATCTACCCTTAAATATTTCTAGAGAAATGTTGCAAGACAATATTTCTTTAGATAAAATTAAAAAAGGTCTTACTAAAAAAGTGATTTGAGAATTAAGAAAGACTTTAAAAAGCAGTAGAGAAGATTATTTAAAATTCTGGGAAAATTATGGAAAAATTCTAAAAGAATGAATTCATTACGATGCTGATTTGAAAGAATCACTAGCAGAAGTATCTTTATTTAAATCTAATTTAGAAAATAAATTAATAACACTAGAAGAATACCTAAAAAAAGAAACAAATAAAAAAGATATTTACTATATTATTGCAAAATCTGAAGCAGAAGCAAAAGCTAGTCCATATATGAATCAATTTATAGAGAATAAAATTGATGTGCTAATTTTAGATGATGCTATTGATTCATTTATTGTTCAATGATTTTCAGAATATAAAGAATCGAAATTAGTAAATATTATAACTGAAGATGTAGAGCTTGAAGAAAAATCAGAAGAAGAAAAGAAAAAAACTCAAGAAAAGAAAAAGGAATTTAAATCACTTTTTGATTTAACTAAATCTACTCTGTGAGATGACAAAATAGAAGATGTTGTTTTTAATGATAAACTTTGAATAGCTCTTTGAGCACTTAAAACTCCAAAATCAGGAATTGATCCACAAATGGAAAAAATGATGAAAGCAATGGGACAAGTAGTTCCAGTACAAAAAAGGATTTTAGAATTAAATCCAAAAAATCCTTTAGTAGCTTTAATGAAAAAAGAATTAGATTTAGATATAAAATCAGAAAAATTATCTGATTCTATAAAATATGCTTATTCTCAAGCTGTTCTACTTGAATGATGAGAACTTGAAAATCCAGCTGAATTTATTGCTCTTACAAATAAATTTGCAAGTAATTATTTGAAATAATAATAGAAATAAAATTTATATATAAATAATCTAATGCTAATTTAATTAATAAATTAAAAGTTAAAATTAAATAATGGTAGAAAAATGACAAATACAATCTTGAATATTAAAAGAAAAAGAACTTCTCTCAAAATTAAGTTTAGAAATTTCTAGAGATTTTTCTATTTCAGAAGATTTATCTAAAAAACTTATTTTTGAAACACATCTTAATTTAGATAAATTAAAGAATCAAATATTTTTAAAACAAAAAAATAATAAAGAAAATTCTAAAATACCGGAACAACTTGATAAAGAAAATTTAGATAAATTATTATTTGCAATAATGTGAGCAAAAGAATTTATTGAAAAAGCATCAAAAAAAGAGATTAATCAATTAAAATTTTTTCTTTATAATAAAAATGATATTTCAGAGCTAATAAAAGAAGAAGACTCAAAGATTATAAAAAATATATTTTCAAAAAAGCTTTTAAAAAAAGCAAAAAATCCCCAAAATATATCAGAACAAATTATGTGATGAAGTTTATGAATTTTAAATTCTTGAATTTTAATTACAGATGTTTTATATAATTTATGAAAATGAATCATTACAAGTATCCCTGATTTTTTACAGATATTATTTTGAAAAGCTGAAATTGAAAACTTTAAAAAAGTTTAAATTAAAAAAATACTTCTCTAGAAGTATTTTTTTAATTTTCAAATTCTTTTAAGTGTGTATTAGCTAGTTCTCATATTTCAGATGAATCAAATTCAATAGCTCTTTTAAAGAATAATTTTGCTTTTGCTTTATGAAAAGGATTTTGTGATTTTTCATATTTTATTTTATAAATTCTTCATTTATTTAAAACTATAAGTGCATTTCTAGGATTTATTTTTGATGCTTTTTTAAGTAATTCTTCTGCTTTTATATAATCTCACTGCTCAATTAATAACCAAGCTTTAAATCAATAAAAATCTTCTTTTTCAGGATAATATTTTATTCATTTATTAGATAAAAGTAATGCTTTTTCTAAATTATTATTGATTATATTATAATAAGTTCATAATAATAAATCATTAAAGTTAGGAATATCTTGAATTTCTATAATTTTATCAAATATTTTAGCAATTTTACTGCTTTCTCACATTATAATATAATTATATAATTGTGCTCTATAAATAAATTCTTTATGTTTATATCATTGTTTAAGTGCTAAATTAAGAAAGATATTACTTCTTAAAAAATCTTTATTTTTTTGAGCTATAATTCAAATCATATATGAAACATCAGGACTTTTACTATTTATTCTTGCATATTTAAGTAAGAATTTATCTGCTTGCTCTAAATTATTTAATTCAAAATAACTCTGAGCAACTATTTTTAAAAGAGATCTATAAGTTGGTTTTTCTTTTAATAATTCTTTGGATAATACTATTGAAACAGGGAAATTATCATTTTGAAGTAATGCTCAAATAACCAAGGCTTTTTTATAATATAGCTTATCTAGTTTTAGGTTATTAAAATTCTTAATTGCTACTTTTATATTTTCAAGATTTTTATTATTTCAAGAATAATTTTCACTTTCAAAAAAGTTTATAAAATTCTTAATACAATAATCAAAATCATATATACACTTTAAAGAGTTTATATAGTAAAATTCATTTTCTTTCTCAAGTCAAAAAGTTTTAATTTCTTTTTTAATATTATTTAGTATTAATTTTTGTTCAGTACTTAAGACTCAAGTTGAACTTTTTGCAAAATCAATATTTTCTATTTTTTGTGAAAATAAAAAACTTAATATTTTTTGATTTTTATTTATATAATCAGAATTTTCTACTCTTAAAAAAAAGTTATAAGCACTTCAAAAATTTTTCATTAAAAAATGTGTTTCAGCAATTTTTGATAAAATTTCTGGATTATTAGGATCTTGTCTATTTGCTTTTAAAAATTGCCTCAAAGCAAATATGTATTTATAATTTTCTAAGTACTTATCTCAATTTATTATTAATCACTTTGCTGCTAAGCTTTTTCTAAAATTTTGTATTTTTTCAGATTTACTTATTTCTTCAGAACCTTTATTAATATTATTACTTACCTCTATTTTGCCTTCTTTTTTAATTCTACTTTCTTCTATATTTTCATTATTGATAATTTGATTTTTATCATATATTAGCACAGTATTTTCTTTTTTAATATATTTATATAATCATATCACTATAAGAAAAGTAAATATAATTATTAATATAATTATTATTATATTTTTATTTATTTTATTAGTACTCATTTTGTATTATTAGTTTTTAATTGATAAATTACTGCTCTTCTATAACTCAAGAAATTGTATTTATTGTAAAAATTTTTTCAAAATTTTTATATCTTGTTTTTATTTCTAACTCTTTTCTAGAACTTGTTATTCAAGTTAAGCTTAAATTTCATCATACTATTAATATACTTCAAGTAGTATTTAATTGTAAGGAGTTATTTTTTACTATTATCTCATAAAATTGTTTAGGAAGAATTTTATTATATTCTACAAAATTTATTCAATCTATACTGTAGTATGAGACTATTTTCCCAGATCAAGAATTATTAAAATCTATTCTCCATTTTTTTGGAACTTCTAAATCACCTCATACTAAAATAGCTTTTCAAATAAGTGCATTATTTTGTATAGTTTCTATATTTGTCTTTATTTTATAGAAAAATCAATTAGATTTTTGCTTATCAGACATAGCATTAAAATTTAAACTAGAAGCTCATAAAATAATAATTCATATTATTGCTATGACTACCAATAATTCAATAAGAGTAAAAGCTTTTTTTTGTTGCCTCATATTCATAATAAATATTAATTTAAAATTAAACTTTATTTAATATTATTGAGTTATTATTATTTTTCAATTTATTTTGACTCTTTTTGTTTACTATCATAATTTTAAAAATTTAATTTTACTTTTTACTTTTTATATGCTATCATTTATTTTAAATAATTATAATTTTATTAATAAAAAAATTTTGTTAAAAATATTAAATCAGGAATGAAATATAGAATGAAGTATAGATAAATTTTTAATTTATATAAATACTAAATTTTCTAAAGATACTAGTAAAAAGACTGTTGAAAATACTGAAAAAGAAGTAGAATTCAAGGTTTTTTTAAAATCATATGCAGACAAAGAAGAAATCTTATCTTTTCATAATGATTTATATAAAAGACTATTAAGTTTTGATAAAGGAAAAACTATTTTTGATGGAGAAATAAAAGATACTAGATATTATGATACTACTATTAAAAATAATAGTATTTTAGATAAGGAAAATATTAGTATGATTAGAATTAGAAAACAAAAAACTAACTCTGGTGAGCAGCAATATATTTTTACAGTTAAGAAAAAAATTTGAAACGGTATAGAGTCTTGATATCAAGTAGATGAATTTGAAATAAATGTTGATGAAAATTATTGAAAAAAAACATTAAATCAAGAATATTGACTAAAAGAAATTAAAAAAAGTAAAAAAAATAGAAAAGAAATAGAATTTGAAATAAATGTTGATTGAAAGGTTGAAAAAATAAAAGTAGCTTTTGATGAATATAAATGTAAAAAAAATAGTGATATTATGCCTTTTTTTGAAGTAGAAGCAAGAACTGAGGAAATATTAGAAAAGTGATATGAAAAAATAGAGAAACAAATAAAATTAATGGATAGAAAAGTATCATTTACAACTTGATGACCAACAAAAATTTTAGAAGAACAAGAAAGAAAAAAATTAATTTGAGATCTTAATGTAAATAGTATTGACTGACTAAAGTGAGAGATTTTGGAATCAATAATTAATTTACTTGAAAATGAAAGTATTTATTTTGTAACAAATGAACTGTTATTTGAAGTTGATAATAAAAGAAATTTTACTTCTAGTGATAATTTAAATGAAAGTATAAAAAAGTTATTACAAGAACAAATTAAAGAACAGATAAATAATAATGAATTATTTTGAAATTTTTTTTATAGAATTATTTGAGATGAAAATACTAAAAATAAGCCAAAAAAGAAATTTTTTGATAAATTTGAAAGAGAATATATAGGTTATATAGAAGTATTTTTACATTCTATAGTAGATGATTATGAAAAAGAAATAAAAGACTTTAAATGAAACAAAAAAAGACTACTTACTAAGATTATGTTATCAAAGTTAAATATTCTTTTAAAATCATTATTGATGTTTGATGATTCATTAACAAGAAAAGAATTATCTACAGTTTTAATTCAAAGACCAGAAATTATTAAGAAAAAATATAAAGATTTTGAAACAAATATTTTAACTATTTTATGAGAAGTAAATATTCCTAATATATGGGAAGATGAAGAAGATAAAAAAGAAGACAATAAAGAAATAAAATGAGATTCAAATGAAAGAATCTTAAATAGACTTACTACAAGTTATTCAAGAGCTTGGGCTTCAGTTGTTTATAAGTGATGAGAAATATGAGACAAGGAGCTTATTTCACAAAAATTAGAATCAATAAAAAAAGAACAGTTTGAATTTTTAGCAAGACAATTTTCTCAATGGGTAAATTCCCCAAATAGAGAGCTTAAAGTTTTTAATACAATAAAAAAATTATTTCTAGAAATTTCTTACCATATTTATTTCTTATTAAAGAAAGGATTTATTATTAGTGATATAGAAAGTGATACATTCCCTATATTTAATGAAGATTTTATAAATTATATTATAGAAGAATATAATAATATATTTTTTGATAAAAATAACTTTAAAGTTAAAGAAAAATTACCAGAATTATTCAAATATTTTATTACAAATATTTTTGAAAATAGTAAAAATACTTCTAAAGATATAATTTTAGATTTTAAATCTTTTAATAAAAGTTATAACAAAAGATTTTTAAAAAAAGAGAATTTAGATAGTTCTTTTGAAATTGGTAAAAATATAATTAATTTTGATGTATGGGAAAAAATAACATTTGATTCAAGGTTAAAAATATTTATATGAGATGTTTTAAAATTTCATAACAATTGATTTTCCTTTAATAATTGACTTTTTAATAAAGCTTTATTAAATGATTTTGCTAGATATGAATTTAAAAAAGATAATGAAAAAAAAGGTATTTTTGAAAGTAATTCTTTAGAGACTACTAAGTATATTATGTTAGTAAAAGAGCAATTTAAATCTATTCAAAATTATTTCTCAATAAATAATATTAAAAAATTGTCAGATATTGAAAAAATTAAATACCTAGCTCTTAATAATATTAATAGTTTTACATTACTTGTTTCTTTCTTTCAGTATGTATTAAAAAAGAATAAACAGTGATCTAGTATTTTAGAATTAAATCTTAACTCTGATACATTTTCAGAAAAAGTATTATGATTAATTTGAACTAAATCTTTAGAAGATTCTTCCATTGAGTTTATAGCTTCAACTTGATCAGCTTATAATAGTTATTGCCCTAAAATACAGAGAATTAAAGATCTTATTGATAGAATTTGAAATGATAAAAGTATAAATGTTTTAAGTAATTTCGATTTTGAGAAAAAAGGACAAAAGTTTTTGATGAAAGATTTTTCTATTTTATATAGAAAAAGTAACTACTCTGAAGCTAGAGATTTTTTATTAAAATGAATAGAGACAGTAAGATGATTGATGAATAATAATAAAACAAATATTGATAAAAATTATTTAAATATTTTAGAAAATATAGACTTTCCATTAGATAATCAAGTATATTTAAAAAAACTTCTAGAGTTTCAAAAGTATATTTATAAAATAGTAATTCCTTATGTAAATGAACTAGAAATAAAAGCAAGCAATAATACAGATAATTTTATATCTAATTTTTATAAGAATTATTCTAATGATATTGGAGATAATTTTAAACTAGCCCCAACAAAAGAGTTTGGTAGAATGCTAGAAAAATCAATTATGAAATATTGATGAGATATAGAAAAAATAGTAGATTGAACAAGAGCAACAGTTTTTTGAGATAGTTTTACTGATTTATCTAAAAAAGTAGCAGAATATGCAAGTAAAAAAGACTTTTGATTAAATATAAAATCAATTAGATTTGGTGATAAGATTTGAAATTTATTTTTAAAGTCTATAAGGAAAAATTGATATAGAGATGCTACTTTAACTATTGTTAATGAAAAATGAGCTACAATAGAAATACAAT
>CAZPIB010000032.1:0-10531 GCA_964586815.1 uncultured Candidatus Peribacteria bacterium
TTGAATATCATATTGATCAAATTCAAATTTAAACCACCCAATTGATTTCTACTTTTGTAGATTGAAGTATCTCCTCTTATAGTAATATATTTAAACCACCCAATTGATTTCTACTTTTGTAGATGGATTATTGAGTGGTTTTTTTCTTTCTTTTAAATTACACAATCTATTTCTATCTTAAAAAAAATCCTAATATTTATTAGGAAATATCAAAGAAAAAGATAATATGGTTATTAATATCTATTTAAATAAAAAAGTATGCATAGTGAAATAAGTGCCCTTGGGGTAAAAAAGATATATTTGATTGATGCAAATTCATTTATTTATAGAATGTTTTATGGAATTCCTGAAATGATTACAAAAAAAGGGGAGTATGTTAATGCTATTTTTGGAATAGCTAGATTTTTTCTTATACAAATGAAATATGAAAACCCTGATTATTTGATTTTTGTAAAAGATGCAAAATGAAAAAATTTTAGACATAACTTAGATGAAAATTATAAAGCAACTAGAGATAAAATGCCTGATAATTTAAGATCTCAAATGCCTATAATTTCAGAAATGATAAAAAAAATGTGAATTCCAATTATTGAAATAAAAGGTTATGAGGCTGATGATATTATTTGAACACTAGCTAAAAAATATTGCTCTACTTCTACATATTTAAAAGAAAATAAGTTAGAAGCTTATGAAGTTGATATTTTAACTTGAGATAAAGATTTATATTCTCTTGTTTCAAAAAATGTTTATATTTATGATACAATGAAAAAAAAGAAATTTTGAAAATTAGAAACTATTGAAAAATTTTGAGTAAAGCCAGAGTTGATTATTGATTATTTAGCAATTGTGTGAGATAAATCTGATAATATCCCTTGAATTGATTGATTTTGACCAAAAAAAGCTGTTACTCTTTTAAATGAACTGTGAAGTATAGAAAAAATATATGAAGTTTTTGATTCTAATAGGTTTGAAAATTTATCAGATAGTTTAAAAAAAATATTTAGATGAAAAAATTTAGAAAAACTAGAAAATTCTAAAGATAATGCATTTTTATCAAAAAAATTAGCAACTATAGAATTAAATGTTGAGTTAATAGATTTTGATTTGAATAAATATAAATTTTCTACAGAAAATTATTTGACTGCTGAAATAAAAACTTTATTTAGAGAGTTAGAATTTAATAGTCTACTTCCTGAAAAAGCACCTCAACTTAAAAAATGGGAAGATTTAAAATTAAAAATAAATATCATTAATAATGATGAAAAAATAGAAAATTTATTTAATCTGATTAAAAACTTTCCTCAAATTTCTCTTGATATTGAAGCTACTTCTTTAAATATTATGGAAGCAAGATTAGTTTGAATAAGTATTTATTTAAATGATGATAATATTTTTTATATAAATAAACTTCATATCTGAAATAAAGTTTCTAATTCTAAGTTAAAAGAATTTTTAAAAAAATTGTTTAAATTAGATATCACTATTATTGGACATAATATAAAACATGATTTAGAAATCATAGATTTATTTCTAAAAAAAGAAAAAAATAATAGCAATTGTGATAAGAAAGCTCAACAATTATCTCTTATTTAGTTTTTATTATTATTTTCATTTCAATGCTTTATCTCTAAATATTTTAATATTTTCTATTATTTTTTCTCTATTGTCTATAATAATTTCTTGAGTTTTAGACTTATTTGTTTTTTTATCTAAAAAATCTAGTTTATTATCTATTCTTTTTATTAAAGTATCAAATAACTTGTATTGTCACTCTTTAGAGAGATTTATAAATTTCTCTTTTTGTGTTAAATTTAAGAGAATATAATTGAGTTTATTGTTTACAATAATAACTGTATTGTTACTTGTTTGTTTATTGTGCTGCTTAATTTTTTCTTTAATATTATCTACTCTTTTTTGAAGAATAACTTCTTTTTTAGCTATTGAGCTTTTTAAATTGGATTTTCTATTTACTATAATTATATTTTTTCTTATATATTCAATATATTTATCCTTTTTTTCTAAATCAATAAAATTTACTAATTCTCAATAAAAAAATTTTTCATTTAAAAGTAATTCTCTTTTTAAGTATGCAGTATCTTTAAGATTTCTTGATTTTAAAATAATTTCAGTATTTAAAAATTCTTTTTTATTTCTATAATTTTTTATTAACTCAGTTAATTGATTTTTTTCATCATTGGTAAAATTTACTCTAAAAAATCTTTTAACTAACAATTCTTTTTTTAATTCATTAAGTTCTATTTCAGTATTTTCTTTTTGTTCATTTATATTCTCAACTTCTTGTTTTAATTCTTTTATTGTTTTTATTTCTATTATTCAATTGGGATTTTCTAAATCAGAAAAAACAGTATTTATAAATACTGTTAAAAAAAATAAAAAAAATATTTTTAATGTATATATCATATAATATAAAAACTAGAGAATCAATTATAAAATAAGTTTTAATTGGCTTTAACTCTTATTTATAAATAAAGTAAGATTCTCTTAGTTTGTAAATTAATTTTACCTATTATTTTTTTACTTGCAAATATTTAATGTGAATTTTATGTGAAGAAATTAAAAATAAATTTTAAAACTAAATCAGTCTCATTTCTCAGACTTAATATCAAAACTCCAATTATGTCTTTCTATTATTTTATTTATAAGACTTAGTCATACTCAGATTCATCTTTTATTTGCATCTCATGTTTTTTCTTTATTAGCTTGGTAAAATTTTTCTGTTAAGTAAGGTATCTCAGACTGTTTTACTCAAGCTCAGTTATCAGAAAAATCTACGTAATTTTTTGTAATATTTACTGTCAAAAGTGTATTTTTCCCAGAATATTTTAAGAAATTTCCTATTATATTATGTATAACTTGTTTAAAAAGATTCTTATCTAATTTTATAATTAAATTTTCATCTCAAGCTATTTTGGTTCTTTGTTTATTTTCTTTTAAGTTTCTTTTATGTGTCTCAACTACTTGTTTTACTAAATCTGATAAATTATAATCTTTTTTATTTAGTTCAAGTTTTTGATTTTCAAATTTTTCATAATTCATTATTCTATTTACAAGTGAAATTAATCTATTCATTTCTTCTGTAATTGCTGATAGATTTTTTTTATCAAGTTTTATTACTCAATCTGTAATTCATTCAAGATAGCATCAAATTGATGTTATTGGAGTTTTTAGTTCATGTGAAATATCTGCTAAAAGCCTTGATCTTATTGTTTTTTGAATTTTTAGCCTTTTATTTAATCAATTTATAGAATTTATTAATAATCAAATTTCATCTTTTTTATCATATTTTATAATTTTATTATCTACTCAAGGCTTTATTTTTCTAATTTTTTTAGTTACTTCTTTTATTGGTAAAATAGTTTTTTTGATAAAATATCAAATAGCAATACTTAAAAAAAAGATAGTTAGTAAATTTGTTAATAAAATTGATTTTGTAACATTTGTTATAAAATTATTTTCAGGAGATCCCTGGTCTCTAATTTTATCAAAAAACTGATTTAAATTTTGATCTGGAATTAATTGATCCATATAATATTTAGGAGAAATTCATATCTCTGCTAAATATGATAAAACTATATCTCTATTATTTTTTTCATCTAAAACTATTATTCATCCACTATTATCAAGTAATTCAAAAAACTCTATTTCTGCATTAGAAAATAAATTATCTATTTCATCTTCTGTCTGTTTTTTTATAATATTATTAATATACTCAATACTAATTTCTTTTTTTATTTCTGATTTTTCAGCCAAATATTTTCCTAAAAATGTAGTATAGAAAAGATAAAAAGCAATAATATTAATTACTGCAACTATTAATATTGAAAGCAATATTACTACTGTAAATTTTCTAGATAAAGACATTAATGTATTATTTTATTTATTTAATCTATATCATTCTCATCTTACTGTAAGAATGACATCAGTTCATATATCAATTTTTTTTCTTAAATTTTTTATATGTGTATCAAGAGTTCTATCATATACATAATTTTCATAACCTAAAATATCTGTCATTAATTTTTCTCTTGAGACTACTTTTCAATCTTTATTTACTATTATATTTAATAAATCATACTCATTTTTTGTAAGATTTATTTGAGATTTTTCTATTTCTACTACTTTTTTTTCTATATTTATTACAATATTTTTATAAATTAAAATATTTGTATTTTTTTCTAAAGTATTTTCTACTTTTTTACTTTGATTTTTTTCAGTTCTTTTTAAAATAACATGAACTCTTGCAAGTAGCTCTCTTGGAGAAAAAGGTTTTGCAATATAATCATCAGCTCAAATTTCAAGTCCAGAAATTCTATCAAATTCACTATCTCTAGCTGTTAACATAATTACTGGAATAGATGAAAATTCTCTTAATTCTTTACAAATTTCCATTCAATTTTTTTCTGGTAAATTAATATCAAGAATTATTAAATCTGGATTTATTTCTGCTATTTTTCTAAGAGCATATCCTCAATTATGACATAAACTAGTATTGTAATTAGAATTTTCAAAATATAATTTTAGTGAATTTGAAATTCATATATCATCTTCTATTATTAATATTTTTTTCATAATTATATTTTCATTTATGATATATTTATTTTTTATTATAGTTTTTAAAAATTTTTTATCAAATAAATTTGCATTATTTCTTTTTTTTTATAAAATCTTTTTGTTTTTAAGAATATTTTTATATTTATAAAAATATATAAAAAATTTATAATTTAATATTTAGAAAAATGGCTTTTGGTCCAAAAAAGAAACACTCTAAAGTAAGATCTAAAAGAAGAACTTCAAATTGGGTAAAATTAGTTGCTAAAAAATTAAAAAATAGAGTAATGTTAAATTCTGAAGGTACTTGATTATCTCATTTTATTGATGAAAATGGAATGTATAAAGGAAGACAAATTTTAGCTAAAAAAACTAAAAAAGTATCAACTACTAGAATATAGTTTAAAAAATTATATATATAATTTTTTATGTAGACCTTTTTTCAAAGGTCTTTTAAAATTTTTTAAAAAAATAAAAAATAATGACTAAGATTATATCAAGAAAAAAATCTAGAAAATTTCTATTTCAAAAATTATTTTCAGATACTTATCATAATAATGATACTGACTTATTCAATAATGCATTTATAATTGATAGCTATAAATGACATTTAGATGAAAAATATTTAGAAGAAATGGAAGGGTTAATTAAACAAAAACAACCAGAATTAATTGAAATTCTAAAAATGTATGCCCCCAAATTTTCTCCAGAAAAAATGGACTTAACTTATGTGCTTCCTATATTTATAGCTTGTGCTGAAATGCTTTGGTTTTCTGATGAGATACCTGGTAAAGTTAGTTTAAATGAAGCTATTGAAATCTCAAAAATTTTTGGTAGTGATACTGCTAAAAAAATTGTAAATTGAGTACTTAATAATGTTTATATAAATTTTGAAGAAATTAAAAAGAAAATAAATAATATTGAAAAAAAAAGTGATTTTAATTTTTTTATAGAATAATTTTTTTAATTAATTTATGAAAAATAAATCTATTTTAACAATATTTTGTTATTGTTATATTTTATTTTTAATTAAATTAACATAATTAACCCAAAGAATTGCATCTAAGTGTAATTCTGGAATATTTAACTTTTTACTTAAATCAAAATAAAATTTATTTATATCTATGTATTCTCATTTATATTTTTCAAATAAAGCAATTAATCTAGAGTCAATTGGAATATTAATATTTTCAGGAAAAAAATTGATTTTATTAAAATTTATTCTAGCTCAATAACTAAACATTTTAACTGCAAAAACAATGGTTTTTGCATCTTTTTTTTGTTTCATATTTTTTGCTAAATCATCTCTTAAGAGTTCCATATTATTATAATAGTAATATTGTTTTCAAAAAAATTTTACTAAAAAAGGCTTTAATTTCTCTAATCTTTTTATTTTTATATTTATAAACCTTTTATTATTTTTTGAATTATATATAAAAATTCACAATTCTTCTAAAAGTGTGTTTTTTTGTATATTAATATTAGAAAAATAAATAGAAAATTCTTCCCAATATTTTTCTCATTTTCATGAAAGTTGATAACAAATTATTGAATTTGCTAAAATAAGAGGTAAGTATAAATCCTTATTTTTTATATTTTGTAGTAATTTTTTAAGTGCTATATATTGCTTATCTGATTTTTCTATTTCTAAAACATCTAATAGAGAGAATTTTTTTAATTTATTGTATAATTTATTCATTATAATTTATTTTTTAGTAGAAATTTTAAATTAGATTATAATAAT
Source organism: uncultured Candidatus Peribacteria bacterium (assembly GCA_964586815.1). GTDB lineage: Bacteria > Patescibacteriota > Gracilibacteria > BD1-5 > UBA6164 > CAWUJK01. The sequence continues at coordinate 6,314 of CAZPIB010000032.1, forward strand.
TTATTATTTTTTGACAAAATTAAATAAACAATATAATTGTATTTACTTAATTTTAAAATTATAAAATAAAAAAAATGTTCAAAACAATGGGTTTGTGGTTTGCAATGAATGCAGCTATTATTATGATAATTACTATTTCATTTTTTTTAATTGAAAGAATTTTTGGTATAAGTCTTAGTACTCATACTTGAGGTTATATATGAATGTTTATCTCTGCTGCTATTATTGGTTTTGCAGGTTCATTTTTATCTCTTGCTATTTCTAAATGGATGGCAAAAAGAGCTTATAAAATTACTTTTTTTACAGAAAAAAATGAATGAGATTTATCTGAAAAAGAGAGAATAGTTTATTCTACTGTTGTTAGTTTAGCTAGGCAGCATTGAATTAAAACTCCAGAAGTATGAGTTTATATGGATAGTGAACCAAATGCTTTTGCAACAGGACCTTCTAAAAATAATTCTTTAGTTGCTGTTTCAAGTGGTCTTTTAGAAAGTATGAATAAAGATGCAATTGAATGAGTAGTGGCTCATGAAATGGCTCATATATTAAATGGTGATATGGTAACAATGACTTTATTACAATGAGTTTTAAATACTTTTATAATATTTATCTCAAATATTCTTGCAAATATTATAAATATTTTTCTTGATCAAAGAATGTGAATGCTTGCAAGACTTTGAGTTGTTATATTTTTTCAAGTAATACTTTGAGTATTAGCTTCAATAATTGCTAGTAAATTTAGTAGATATAGAGAGTTTAGAGCTGATGCAGGAAGTGCAAAATATGTATGAAAAGATAAAATGATTGCTTGATTACAAGCATTAAAAAATATGCAAAATAGAATGCATGAATCTACTGATCCTAAGATGACTGCAATGAAAATTTCTTCAAAGAAAAAATGATGATTTATGTCTTTATTTTCTACTCATCCTGATTTAGATGATAGAATAAAAGCTTTAGAAAATTTAAGAGTATAATGAAAAACAATTTAGAAAATCTTGAATTAAAACTTCTTAAAGCAATAAAAGAAGATAATGAAAAATTAGATAAAATAGATGCTGAATTCAAAAAAGAATTTAGTTCTTTTTTTGAGCTTTTATTTAAAAATGTAAATTTATGATTTAAAAGATTTGTAAATGTAGGTTTTCAGCTTAATAAATTAAAAAATCCAGAAAAAAATAATATAGAAATATTGAATAGTGTATTTATTAAAGCAGTAGATATTTTAGCAATTAATACTGAAAAAAAAGAAATATTAAAAAATAATCTTAATAAATTCTTTGTAGAAAAATGACTTAATATTATAGATATTTCTGAAAATTTTATAAAAAATACTGATTTACATAAAGATAAAAATTTTCCACTTTTGGAAAATTTAGAAAAATATTGAGAAATAGATACAAATGATTTATTAAAAATAAGTTTACAATTTAAAGAAACTAAAAATTTTTTAGATAGTATTTCAGACTTGAATGAAAACAAAAAAGAATTAATTAAAAAAAATTTTTTCTTATTAAATAATACAAAAAGTGAAAATAGAATTGAAGAATTTCAAAATGATTTTAATCAAGAAATTAGAGCTTCTAAAAATATCAAAATTTATCCAAAAGTATTAAAGTTTATTTGAAAAAACTATTCAAAATTAAAGTTAAAAAATAAAATTGAATCAAAAAAAGATATATTAAAAAGAATATTTAAAACAATTTTTCTGAAATTTTATAGATTACAAGATTCATGAATTGATATATATGGAATTTTAAAAAAAATTGATAACTTAAATGATTTAGATTCTATGATTAGCTTACTTTTAAATTTTTTTGAAGAATTAAAGCTAAATCCTAATTTGACTAAAAATTATATTATATCCGATAATATTGATTACATAGAAGAGATTTGAATAGAAGCTGAAGAAAATAAAGATAAAATTTTATTTTTTGAAAAAAATAAAATTAAAGCGAGTAAATTATTAGAAAATACTGAAAAATCTATAACAGTTTCAGAATTATCTGGATTACTAGATGAGGATATTGATTTAATTGGACTTAAATTTATAAATAAAAATTCTATTAATCCTTTATCAGGATGAGTATTAGTTGAAAATAATATAAGAAGTAATAAAGATAAAATAGAGAAAGAAGGATTAAAAAAAGAATTAATTTTAGAGGAATATTTTGAAGAATTAAAATTATATTTTGAAGAATTAGAAAAGAAAAAAATAAAATTATTTTTAGATTGAAATTATGATGATTTAGATTTAATAAATTTTGAATTACTAGAATTAATTCTAAAATTAGAAAAGATACAAAATCTTTTGTGAATTAATGAATCATGATTATAGTAAAAATACTATTTTATATTAATAAAAAAATAATCTATGAAAAAAATAATTTTTACTATAGCTTTATTAGCTATTACTTGATTAGTTTCAGCATATTCTTATGAAGAATTAACTTCTGCTAATAATTTAGCTGTTAAATGAATAATACAAAATCATTCTTGAAATCCTGTGGATTATAATTTAGGTTCATATGTTTTAAGGCAAGAAATAGCCCTTATATCTAGAAGAGTTTCAGGAATAAATGAAGAACTTACATGCAAAAATATTTTTAGTGATGTAACTTCTACTGATCCAAATTCTTGGGTTTGTAAAAATGTAGAAGCACTTGTTTTAAATAATCTTATTTCTGCAAATGAAGAATTTAATCCAGAAGATAATATTTCAAAATCAGAAGCATTAATAATGTTTATTAAGTCTATTTGATTCCCAAATTTTGAGATAAAAGATCCTGATAATTGGCAAGAAGAAGTAGTTGCTTTTGCTGTAAAAAATTGAGTAGTTGAGAATTTTACTGATTATGATGCTGATGCAGAAAGATGATGGATTTTTAAAATAGCTGATTTTTCAATACAAATAAAAGAAGAAAGAGTAAAAAAATGAACTTGGAAGAAAAAACTTATAAGTGATGAAGCTTTATAAAAAATAAATTTTATGATAAATAAAAAATTACTTACAAACTTAAGAGAACAAGTAGATACACTTGATTCTGAAATTTTATATTTATTATTTAGAAGATCTCAAATAGTAAATGAAATCTTAAAAATAAAAAAACAAAAAAAACTACCTGCTTTACAAGAAGATATATGGAAGCAAGTTTTAGATGAAAAAATAGAAATCTGAAAGGAATTTTGACTTAAAAAAGAATTTGTAGAAGATATCTGGAATAGAATCAATAAAGAGACTTTAAAAATAGAAAAATAAAATCTTTACAAAATCTAGAAAATTATTAAACTAGTTTTTAGTTAATAAAATATTTATTTATTGAAACTATAATGGAAAGTAGTGGAGAGTATATACTTTATTATTAAAGTTAAAAAATTGGGTGGAACCGTTCTTAATAAGAACCCCAAAAATTATAAATAATTATAATTTTTGGGGTTTTATAGTATTTGAAAATAAAAATTTATGGATATAGAATATAAATTTAATTATAAGTATAATCCAAAATCCAATAGATTGGAAAATTATGATTATTCTGAGAATTGATGATATTTTATTACAATTTGTACAAAAGATAGGCAGGAATATTTTGGGGAAATCATTGAAGGTGAAATGATTTTGAATGAATACTGAAAGGTTGTAGAAAAATTTTATTTAGAAATTCCTAATCATTTTAAAAATATAATTATTGATGAATTTGTAATAATGCCAAATCATATTCATTTTATTATATTTATTGATAAGAAAAATGTTTTGTGAAATAATGAAGATGTTTTGTGAAATAAGGAAGATGTTTTGTGAAATAAGGAAGATGTTTTGTGAAATAAAAAAGATGTAGCAGTGCTACATCTCTACGGAAATGATGATGAGAAATTTTCAAAAAAATATTATTCAAATATTTCACCTAAAAAATGAGAATTATGAACAATTATAAGATCATTTAAATCTATTTGTACAAGAGAAATAAATAAATTAGAATTAAACATTTATTTTGCTTGGCAAAAAAATTATTATGATAGAATTATAAGAAATGAGGATGAGTTAAAAAGAATTAGAGTTTATATTAAAAATAATCCATTAAAATGGGAATTAGAAAAAGATAATGAATTATGAATTTTTATATAAATAAGAATAGTTAAATATTTAAATGTAGAGATGTAGCACTACTACATCTTAAAAACCACATTTTAAAAATATAAAAAATAAAATATTTAAAAATT
>CAZPIB010000033.1:0-10399 GCA_964586815.1 uncultured Candidatus Peribacteria bacterium
TATTAATTTAGTTATTATTTTAGAAAAAATCTCAAAGACATTTGCTAGAAAATGAGATATTGTAGTTAATTACAATAAGTCAGTAATTAAAAAAATATATAAAACTTATGAGATAGTGTGAACACAAGATTCACCCCTACAAATCAAAAAAGTTTGAGAACCAAAAAATTTAGCTTATTGAAATGAAGCAATTGCAAAAGGAGCTATTGCCTCAGAACTTGAATATTTTTCTGCTTATCCAATGACTCCAGCTTCAACAGTTTTAAATGAAATTATTAAAGATTGAACAGTTACTTTTCTTCAAGCTGAAGATGAAATAGCTGTTATTAACTCTGCTATAGGAGCAAGCTTTACAGGTAAAAGAGCAATGGTAGCAACTTCTGGTTGAGGTTTTGCTTTAATGACAGAAGCTATTAGTTTTGCTGTTATGGCTGAATTTCCAATTGTTATAATTTTAGCAATGAGGGCTTGACCTTCAACTTGAACTCCAACTTATCATGAACAATGAGATATTAACTTTGCACTAAATCCAACTTTTTGAGATTTTAAACATATTGTTATGTACCCTTCTACTTTAGAAGAAAGCTATTATTTTGGTTGATTAAGCTTAAACTTAGCTGACAAATACCAAAATCCAGTAATTATGATTACAGATAAACAAGCTGCTGAAATGCATGCTACTTACTTAGAATTTAAATCTTGCCCAGTTGATAGATGAATAATTTTAGATAGGCCTTCAAAGGATTATAAAAGGTATGAATTAACTGATTCTTGAATTTCTCCAAGAGTAAATGTTTGAGTAAAAAATTGAGATTTTATAGCTACAAGTTATGAACATGATGAATATGGAGCAACTACTGAAGATTCAATTTTAAAACAAAAATTCACAGAAAAAAGATTTAAAAAATTAGAAAATTTTTATAAAAAAGAAGGATTTAGTTGATATGAAATAATGAATCCAAAAGCAGAAAAAATGTTAGTTATAACAGGTTTTACAAGATATACAGCTGAATATTTTATAAAAAATAATCCTGAATTTGGTCTTATAATTATTAAATTTTTAAAACCATTAGATGTTAGATTAAGAGATAAAATAGAAAAATTAGAAGAAATAATTTTTGTAGAATCAAATTATTCAGGACAAATAGAAAATTATATCACAAAAGAATTAGGACTTAAATATATTGACTGATTAAAAATCAGTAATTTAAGGAAATATGATTTATTCCCATTTTATATAGAGGATTTTGAAATTTTAATAAAATAAAAATGTTTATAGTTTTTGAATGAGTAGATTGATCTTGAAAAGACACTCAATTAAATAAAATCTTTGATTACATTTGAGAAAGAAATAAAAATATGCAAATTTGGAAAACAAAAGAACCAACAGCATATACTTTTTCTGGTAAAAAAATACTTGATAAATTAAAAAATTGATGATTTAAAAGTTCTAAAGAAGCTTTAGAACTTTATGCTAAAGATAGAGAAGAGCAAACAATTCTTAGAAAAGAAATATTAAAACATTCTATTATTTTATCTTCAAGATTTGATTACTCTACATATGCTTATCAATGAGTAAGCTGATTAAGTTTCGAAGAAATAAAAAAATATCATAATTATAAAAATATAATTATTCCTGATATTACTTTTATTTTTGATATAACTAAAGAAAATATAAAAAAAAGACTAAAACAAAGATGATGAGAAAAAGAATTTTTTGAAAATATAGATTTTTTAGAAAAAGTAAATAAAAAATATTTAGAAACTGCTGAAAAATTAAAAGATAAAAGAAAGATTTATATTATTGATGCAAATAAATCTATAAATGAAGTATATAAACAAGTAAAAAAAATTTTAGATAAATATGACTTTAAAATAAATGACATTTTCAAATACACAAATCTGAAATAACTGAGAGGTTATTGCTATAAAATATCTTCAAAAACACTGATATATAATTCTTGATACAAATTTCAAATTTGGTAGGTTTTGAGAAATAGATATTATATCAAAATGTAATTGAAAAATTATTTTTATAGAAGTAAAGTATAGAAATAATCTTAATTATTGATTACCAGAAGAAGCAATTACAAAATATAAACTTTCAAAGTGTAAAAAAACTGCTCAATTTTATTTAGTAAAAAATCAATATGATTTTGAAAATATTAGATTTGATGCTATAACTATCCTAAAATGAGAAAAGAGTTATAAAATCACACACTATAAAAATATAGAAATTTAAGTTAAAAAAATAAAAAGATAAGAAAATAAAATTTCTTATCTTTTTATATCATATAACTTCAATCAAGCTATAGATTTTAGTAAAGCATCTTCTGCTTCAATAAATTTTTCCATATCTAGTTTATCTTTTGAATCTTTAAATTTTTGCATAAGTTCTTGGGCTTCTATTTTTGCTTTTTCTAAATGTTCTAGATCTAGTTCTTCAATATCAGCGAGCATATCAACCATAACTTTTATATTAGAATTTGAAACTTCAACAACTCAATTTCAAATAGCAATATCATCTCTCTGCTTCATATTATTTTCATCACTATAAATATAGTGCATAGTACTTGGTTTCACACTTGTTATAAGTGGAGTATGTTTATCAAGAATTGTTATTTCTCCTGATTTAGTAATCAAAGTAACTGAAATAACATTTTCTCTTACTATTTTTTTTCAATCAAATGAAAGTATATTTAATTTCATATTTTGGGGTGGTTATTTTTTAGAATTTTCAAAAGCTTTTTCTACTTCAGAAATATTAGCTTTATACATAAAAAAACCTTCTGGAATATTATCAAGTTCTCAGTCTAAAATTCTTTTGAAACCTATAACAGTTTCTCATGCTTTTACATAAACTCATGGAGTTCATGTAAATTGTTCAGCTACAAAGAAAGGTTGAGATAAGAATTTTTGAACTCTTCTTGCTCTAGCTACAGTTTGTTTATCTTCTTCTGATAACTCATCCATACCTAAAATTGCAATAATATCTTGCAGCTCTTTATATTTTTGAAGTATTTGTTGAACTCATATAGCAACATTATAATGCTCTTCTCAAACAATTGAGGGATCAAGAACAGTTGAAGTTGAATCAAGTGGATCAACAGCTGGATATATTCCAAGCTCTGCAATAGATCTATTTAATACAATGGTTGAATCTAAATGAGCAAATGTAGCTGCTGGAGCTGGATCAGTAAGGTCATCAGCAGGAACATATACAGCTTGAACAGAAGTAATACTTCAATCTTTTGTAGAGGTAATTCTTTCTTGAAGTGCTCCCATATCAGTTGCTAAAGTTGGTTGATATCATACTGCACTAGGTATTCTACCTAAAAGTGCTGATATCTCAGAACCTGCTTGAGTAAATCTAAAAATATTATCTACAAAAAGTAATACATCTCTTTTTTCAACATCTCTAAAATGCTCAGCCATAGCTAAACCTGTTAGAGCAACTCTTGCCCTAGGACCTGGAGCTTCATTCATTTGTCCAAATACCATTGCAGTTTTATCAATAACTCATGATTCTTTCATTTCATAATAAAGATCATTTCATTCTCTTGTTCTTTCCCCTACTCAAGCTACTACAGAGTAACCACCATGACCACTTGCAATATTATGAATCAGTTCTTGCATAATAACCGTTTTACCAACTCATGCTCAACCAAAAAGACCTACTTTACCTCATTTAAGCATAGGAGCAATAAGATCTACTACTTTTATACCAGTTTCAAAAACTTCAGCTTTAGTAGTCAATTCAGAAAAAGGTGGAGATTCTCTATGAATAGGATTTCTTAACTCAGTTTTAGGAGCTGGTTTATCATCAATTGGATCACCAAGAACATTAAACATTCTACCTAAAACTTCTTTTCAAACAGGTACGCAAATAGGACCTTCAAGAGCATTAACCTCCATATCTCTTCTAAGACCATCAGTAGGATTCATTGCAATTGTTCTTACAACTCAATCTCCTAGTTGTTGTTGTGTCTCAAGTATAACTTTTTTTTCTACTCAAATAATTTCTAATGCTTCATAAATAGAAGGAACATATCCTCCTTCAAATTTAACATCAATAACTACTCAAACTATTTTTGTAATTTTACCTTTATGTGCCCCAAGAGCACTTGTTTCACTGCGCATTTTTTGCAAAGATTAGTTTTTAAATTTTTTTATTTTTCTTCTTTTTTATTACAAGACATATAAAAATATTTCCTGAAAATGATTGTTACAAACAATACAATAAATAAAGTAATTGCTGTAATAATATTAGCTTGCTTTGTTCCATTTTCAATAATATAATTAAAAATATATGGTGCAATAAATGAGACTAATATTAAAGTAATTAATCAATATAATATATAAAAAATTAAATTTAATATACTATTAATAACACATGGCAATTTCATAATATTATAAATTAAATAATAAGAACATTTTTATATTAATATATTTAATATAAAAGTAAAGTTTTATACATCTTTCATACTTTCAACTCAAGCTGTTATTTCAGAAACTTCTCTGGTAATAGCGGCTTGCCTTGCTTTATTGTAAACAAGAGTTAAATCATCAGCTATTTTTTTTGCATTGTCTTTTGCATTTTTCATTGCAATCATTCTTGAAGAATGCTCACTTGCCTTTGCTTCAAGTAAAATATCAAAAAACATCATATCAAGAATCATTGGAATAATATGTTCAGCCATATCTTCTATATTTGGCTCTATTTCATAACTAGCAATATTTTCAGAAGATAATTCTTTTTCTAAATCATAATGACTCCCAACTATTGAAATTAAATATTTTTTAATTTCTGGAGCCTCAATTGGTAGAAATTCTCTAGAAACAGAAACTTGACTAAGAGTATTTATAAAATGATTATAAAAAATAACTATCTTATTATTTTTCCCTGAAATAAAATTTTTAGTTATCATTCTAGAAATACTTCTAGAAAAATTTGATTTTATATTATCAGTAAATGTAGAAGAAAAATCAGCAACTATATCATTTCAAGTTCTAGCAACAAAATTACTAGCTTTTTTACCTAAAGTTATATATTCAATACTTTCTTTCTGATTCTCATTTACATATTCCAAAACCTTTTTAAAAACATTTATATTATAACCTCAGCAAAGTCATTTATTTGAAGCTACAATAACTCAAAGAGTCTTTCACTCTTCTTGTTTTTTAAAAAAAGGCATATCATTTAAAAAAGGCTCAATTCTAGTAAATACTTTCAACATTTCCAAAACAAATTCTCTTTTAGAAACAGCTAAATCCTGAGCTTTTTTCATCTTTACAGTTGAAATAAGCTCCATAGCCCTTGTTATTTTTCAAGTATTTTGAATAGATTTTATTTTTCTTTTTATTTCTTTTCAATTTGCCATAATTTTTATTAAAATTATTATTTAATTTCTAAAGGATTTGGTCAATATTGATTATTTCACTTTGTTCATTTTCAAAAGAATAAAGATAAAAAAATTAATATATTAACTAAAGGTATAATAAGTAGTAATGCATACCATCAACTTTTATTTAAATCATGCCATCTAGGAATAGCAAGTATAAAAATACTTATAGCACTTATTATATATACATATATTCCTATTTGATAAAGATCAAATTTTTTAATTAAAAAATTTAATAAGATTATTAATAATAATATTCAAAAAGTAATTATTTGAAATTTTCACTTACTAAGTCTTTTTTCTATAAATGCTTTAATAGATTCTGTTTTCATTTTTTATATATTAATTAATAAAAATTATTTATTTACTTCTACTACCGATAAAATTATTTTTTCTAGTTTAGAGATGCTTTCATCGCTATACATTTTATTTTTTCTAATATCCTCTAAAATTGTTTTTTCTTCATCTAGTTTAGCATATAATTCTTCCTCAAATTTACTTACTTTATCTGCTGAAATTGAGTCTAAAAAACCTTTTGAACCAGCATAAATAGAACAAACTTGTTTTGGAGCAGAAATTGGAGAATAAATTCATTGTTTTAATAAATTCATCATTCTTTCCCCTCTATCAAGTTGAGCCTTTGTTGCTGAATCTAAATCAGAAGCAAATTGAGAAAATGCTGCTAATTCTCTATATTGAGCTAAATCAAGTTTTAATGTTCATGCAACTTTTTTCATAGCTTTAATTTGAGCAGAACCTCATACTCTTGAAACTGATAGTCATACATCAATTGCTGGTCTTTGACCAGAATTAAATAAATTAGAATCAAGAAATATTTGACCATCTGTAATAGAAATTACATTTGTAGGAATATAAGCAGAAACATCTCAAGCCTGAGTTTCAATAATTGGAAGTGCTGTCATACTTCAAGCCCCTAATTTATCATTTAATTTAGCTGATCTTTCAAGTAATCTTGAATGAGAATAAAAAACATCTCAAGGATAAGCTTCTCTACCTGGTGGTCTTCTTAAAAGTAGTGACATTTCTCTATAAGCATTTGCATGCTTTGATAAATCATCATATATAATTAAACTATGCTGACTATTAAACATAAAATATTCAGCCATAGCACAACCAGCATATGGAGATAAAAATTGCATTGAAGCAGGATCTGAGGCTCAAGCAGAAACAACTATTACATAATCCATAGCTCCTCTTTTTCTAAGCTCTTCTACAACTCTAGCAACTTTCCCTTCTTTTTGACCAATAGCAACATAAATACATGTAACTCCAAGACCTTTTTGATTTAAAATTGCATCAATTGCAACTTGAGTTTTACCTGTTTGTCTATCTCAAATAATAAGTTCTCTTTGACCTCTACCAACTGGTACAAGAGCATCAATTGCTTTTATTCAAGTTTCAAGAGGCTCATGAACTGATTTTCTAGCCATAACTCATTCAGCAACTCTTTCAACTGGATAAAACTCTTTTGCTTTGATTTCACCAAGACCATCAATAGGTTTTCATAGAGCATTTACAACTCTACCAATCATTTCAGGTCAAACTGGTACACTAAGAGTTTTCCCTGTAGCTTTTACAACTTCACCTTCTTTAATAGAAGTAAAACCTGAAAGAACTACAACTCAAACAAAATATTCATCTAAATTAAGAGCAATTCAAGAAGCTCCTGATTCAAATTCTACAACTTCATTATAAGCTACTTTTCTTAAACCTGATACTTTTGCAATACCATCTCATAAATAAAAAACTTCACCTGAATTTTCTACTTCTGGATTTAAATCAACTGAATCAATTTTTGATTCAATATCACTTATAATACTATTTAATAAGTTTTCACTCATATTTATATTTTTATTATTAAATATCTTCTTTTATATTTGTTATAAATATTATCTCAAAGACTCACTTACTTTTTTAAAACTAAGGTCAACTAAATTATCATCTTTATAAACTCTAATTCATCATTCTAATGATAAATTAGACACAAGATTAATTTCTTCTTTTTTAGGAGATACTCCAAAAATTTTTTTATAAACTATTAGTCAAAAATTTAAAGCATCATCTTTTGAGCAATTTTCAAAATATTCTATTTTGAAAATATTAGTATTTTCACTAATACTAGTAAAAATCTTTTTTCCCCTATTTCAAAGCTTATTTGATAAATTTTTATACAATTTTAAAGAAATTAAAATTTCTTTTAATTCACTTAAAGATTTTCCTTTAAAATCATTCATATTTTTCTATTAATTTATTTAATATTTGAAAGTTCTTTTTCAACAAAATCTTTATTTAATGAATTTTCAGAAAATAATTTTTTGTTAAATTTCAAAATTAAATCTGTTAGTTTAGATTTTACTCAATTTAACATAGATAATTTTTCTTTTTCTATTTCATTTTTTCCAGATTCAATTATAGATTTTGCTTCCTGTTCTGCTTTTTCCAAAATAGAGGCTTTTTTAGATTTTCATAGACTTTCAGCATCGCAAATAATTGATTCTGCTTTTTTTATAGCTTTTTTTAAAATTTCTTCTTTTTCTTTATTCGCATTAGAGATAAGCTTATCTATATTATTATAATCTTCTTCTAATTTTTTTTGTTTATCTTCCCATGTATCTAAATATGCTAAATAAGGTCTAAATAAAAATTTATTTAAAACCCACAAAATAACAAATAAAATTATAGTTTGTACAACTAATGTTTCTAAAGTAAAAAATTGGTAATTATGTAATTCCATTATTTAATATTTCTTATCTATATAAATTAAAAATTATTACATAGCAAAACCAATAATAAGAGCAATTACTAATGCATATATTGCAACAGCTTCTGCAAATGCAATAGTTAAAATTGCTAAACCTTGAATTTTACCTGCAGCTTCTGGATTTCTTCAAACAGCTTCCAAAGCTCATTTACCAATCATACCAATACCTATTCCTGGACCAATAGCACCCAAACCAATAGCTAAAGCCATTGCTAATTCTTTATATTCCATATGTTTATTTTTTGTTAGTTTATAAAATACAAATTGTGAACTTAAATTTTCCTATTTTTTAAAAATTTAAATTCATATATCAATATTTTATTTTAATGTGTTTTATCAAGAGATTGTTTGAAATATGCAATCATAAGTCATGCAAATACTACAGCCTGTATAAATGCAACAAATATTTCAAAAATCCAAAATGGAATAGTTAAAAATCTTCATACTTCCATTAAATTTGCTGTCATAAGAAAACCTAAATATCCAATTACTGATATTAATACCATTCATGCAAATATATTACCAAAAAGTCTTAATGATAATGAGATTGCTCAAGAAGGAAGTGCTAAAAAATGAAGCCATCAAACAAATACATTTACAAATTTTTCAATAAGTGTTTTTCAAGAAAAATTAAATAAATATCATTTAGTAGTTTTAAAAACTCAAGTATATTTAAATGATATAAATAAAGAAAAAATAATAGTTCCTAGTCCTAATACTAATGTTGTATTTAAATCACTATGTATTGGTCTTAAAAATTCTGAAAAATAAGATCATACACCCGTAGTAGTTAGTTTTCATAACCATTTAATAATTAATCAAAAAAGATTACCTAGCAATATTATTAAAAATACCCCTATAATAAATGGAAAATATCTTCTAGCCACCTGCTTATCTCAAAATGAATCTTTTAAATATTTATAAAAAAAGTCAATTGAACTTAAAAAAAATATTTTTAATTTTCCTCATTTATTTTTTATAACCTTTTTAGCTAATAAAGAAAAAATAACAATTAATATTAGAAATAAAAAAGTAGAAATAACTGTATTTGAAATTAGTCCATACACTTGATTTCATTGAATTCCAGGAATGTATGGTCAACTATGAACAATTTCAGTTTGAATTGCTATTCAGCTATTTTCAACATTAGTATATTCCATTATTTTTTTAAAATTATTTTTTTAAAACTATTTTTTTGAAACTATTTTTTTTGAAACTATTTTTTTTTGAAACTATTTTTTATATCTCCTAATTTAGATAAATTTTTTTTAATAAGCATTTGAGTTATTATAACTAAACTAACAATACTAAGTATTAAAAATAAAACTATAAAAGATCAATCAGTATTAAAAGTTTTATCTAAAAAATATCAAACCATTAAAAATATAGATAAATTTACTATTAAAATAATAGTATACTTAAGTAAAAATTTTTTTAACATAATTTCAATAATTTATTATTTAAATTAAAAATAAAATAATAAATATTTATAAAAAAGCAAATTTAAATTAAAAAATATTTTTTTATAAAATTTTTCTAGTTTTACTTTTCTAGTTTTCAATCAGAATTTAAATTAATATCTCTACATTTAAAGCTACCCATTAATCTTTTATATCTTTCTATGTCTCTGTTATTTTTTTCAAGAGCAATAGTTATTATATATCCATTTTTATTACAAATAATTCAGGTTTGAAGAAATTTTAATATTGGTGTATCTTCTGAATATCTTGCTTCAAAGAAATATATTTTTGTATTTATATAATTTATTTTTACACTTGTATATCATAATTTTTTTATATAAAAAAATTCTTTTTCTGCTCAAATATAATTTCAAATTATAAAATCAAGTGAGCTCAAATTATAATCTATAATATCATGTTTTAAAATTAATATATTCCTATAAAATCAATTATTACTTGTATCTGAGACAGAGGCAAGAACTATTTCTCAATTAGCAGGTTTTGGTAAAGTCTTATTAGTATTTTTCAAGATTTCCCATCTTGCAGGAATAATAATTGAAAAATCAATTCATTCATATGTTTTGTGAATAGATATTCAAGAGTTTTTTTCTTTTGAGCCCAAGCAAGAACTTAAAATAAAAACAAGAAATATTACTACTAGAAATTTTTTCATAAAATTAATATTTAAAAAATATTTATTATATCTTTTCAAAAGAAAATAAAAATAGAAAATAAAATAAGAAGAAAAAGGAGAA
>CAZPIB010000034.1:0-4907 GCA_964586815.1 uncultured Candidatus Peribacteria bacterium
AGAAGCTACTGAAGAAGAAGCTACTGAAGAAGAAGCTACTGAAGAAGAAGCTACTAGATAATTAACAGTTAAAATATTTTTTAAAAAGACTAGATTTTCTAGTCTTTTTAAGTATAGGATATTAATTTCATATATTATATTACATTAGTTTTTTATAGAATATTACAATAGGTATTTTTCTTTTTATATTTATCAAAAAAACTTGCCTTTATAGACTTTTTTTATATACTAAAAAAGTAAAAATTTTTAATTATTAATTTAGATAAAAGATGGCTAAAGGTAAAAGAACTTATGTTGCTTTTTATTCTACTGAAACTGGAAATATGGTTCATTCTACAAATATTCAAAAAAAGAATTTTGAGGCATGAGTAAAAGGACCAATTCTTAGAAAGTATAATAAAAAAACTAGAAAACATGAAATTTTAAAAATGAAAGAAATTAAAAAAGGATAATTTTTTTATAAAAAAATACTATAAGTTAATCTAAGTATTAAAAAATAGAGTTTTAAAAAACTCTATTTTTTGTATAAAATAATTTTTTAAAATTCTTCAATTACTTCAATAATTTTTTGTACAATTTTTTTTAAAATTATATTATGTTCATCTATTTTTACTTTTCATATTTTATAGGTTATTGTTTTTTGTCCTTTCTTGTTTAATATAATTTCTGGATTAATATATCAAAATTTTATATCATTTTTTTTATAAATAAATTTACAATGTATTAAAACAAAAATAGATTTTTTTTTATCATTAATTTTTAATTTAGCACTATTATTAGAATAGCTTGTATATTCTACTTCATAATATGGAGTTATTTTTTTAGATATTAATTCTTCAAGTTTTTCTAAAATTTCATTTAATTGTCCAAAAAAATCATCATTATACATTGATTTTGATCTTATTTTTTTTCCCTCTCTTTCAAGATTTTTTATCTCATCAAATACTGTCATTTTTATAAAAAATTGGAGGTGCCAACGGGATTCGAACCCGTGTAAACGGTGTTGCAGACCGGTGTATAACCACTTTACTATGGCACCAAAAAAATATATTTCTTAGTAAGAAGATTATATTAATTTAAAAAAAATATCAAATTTTTGTTTGACAAAAAATTTTTAAATATATACTGAGTATATATATTATTTATAAATACTAAAAAATGCTTACAGATAAACAACAATATGTCTTAGATGAAATAACTAACTATATTTGAAAATATGGTAAATCTCCAACTATTGAAGAATTGACTATAATTCTTAATCAAAAATCAAAAAGATGAGTAGTTCAATATCTTGAATCTCTTGAAAAAAAAGGATTTATAACAAGAGGAAGGGGATATAGATCTATAACTCTTGGTAATCAAATAGGTTTTCAAACTACTTTAAATATTCCAATATTAGGTTATGCAAATGCAGGAACTCCACTTATGGAAGCAAAAGAATCTGATTATTGAGTTTTACCTATTTCTAAAAAATTAATCTCAGGAAATGAGAAAGATTATTTTATATTAAAAATTGAATGAACTTCAATGAATAATGTAAAAGTAAAATGAAAAATGATAGATAATGGTTCATATGTATTAATTAAAAAATGAGAATCAAATTTAAACTCTAGAGATGTTTTTTTATTTTCAGTTAATGGTTGAGCAACTATTAAAAAATATAAAAAAAATTGAGAAGATATTTATCTTATGCCAGATTCAAATGATGATTATCATAAGCCAATAATATTATCAGAAGATGATAATATTACTATAAATGGTAAAGTTGTTGATGTATTTAATTTTAGTTAAAAAAAATAAAAAATAAGAAGTCAAAAAAATTTGTTTTTTTGGCTTTTTTAATATAATAATTTATATTTATATATAATAAAAAAAATAAAAAAAATGTTAAGAACACATAAATGTGATGAATTAAGAAGTAAAAATATTTGAGAAGAAGTTACTTTATCAGCTTGGGTAAGCAATAGAAGAGATCATTGAGGAATTATTTTTATTGATTTAAGGGATAGATATGGATTAACTCAAGTAGTTTTTGATCCAAAAGATAATGTAGAAGCTCATAAAATAGCTGATTCTTTTAGAAGTGAGTATGTTATTAAAGTAACTTGAACAGTTAGAGCTAGGCCTGAATGACAAGAAAATCCTAATATGAATACTTGAGAAATTGAGATTATTATTGATAAATTAGTAGAAATTTTATCAAAATCAAAAACTCCTCCTTTTGAATTAGATGGCCACTGTGAACTAGCAAATGAAGAAATAAGATATAAACATAGATATATTGATTTAAGAAGAGCAAAAGCTTTAGAAAATATTAAATTTAGATCTAATTTTGTAAATTTTACAAAAAATTGGTTTATAGAAAAAGATTTTTTAGATGTTCAAACTCCAATATTTACTGCAAGTTCTCCAGAATGAGCAAGAGATTTTGTTATTCCTAGCAGACTTCATCCAGGTAAATTTTATGCACTTCCTCAAGCTCCGCAACAATATAAACAACTTTTGATGGTTGGTTGAATTGATAAATACTTTCAAATTGCTCCTTGTTTTAGAGATGAAGATCCTAGAGCAGATAGACATGCTTGTGAATTTTATCAAATTGATTGTGAAATGAGTTTTGTGGAACAGACAGATATTTTTGAAGTTGTAGAAAATTATTTTAATGATTTAATTCCTACTGTTTCAGATAAGATAATTATGGACTCAAAATTCTACTCAATGACTTTTGATGAATCTATAGAAAATTATGGAACTGATAAACCAGATTTAAGATATTGAATGAAATTAATAGATGTAGCAGATATTTTTACTAGATCAACAAATGAAATTTTTTCAAGTATTGCTAGTGACACTACAAAAAATAGAGTAAAAGCAATTAAAGTTGAAAATTGAGATAATCATTTTTCAAAAACTCAAATGAAGAATTTTGAAAAATTTGTAAGACAATTTGGAGCACAGGGTTTAGGATATTTCCAAATGAAAGAAGACTGATTAAAAGGTCCTTTAAATAAATTTTTCTCAGAATATGATTTACAAGAAATAATAAAAAGAACTGAATTAAAAATAGGTGATATTATATTCTTCTGAGCAGCTCCAAAAGAAATAGTTTGTAATTATATGGGGAAATTTAGAGTTCATTTATCAGAATTAATTGATAAAATTGAACAGGGTAAATTCATAGATAAAAATATTTTAGCATTTGCTTGGATTACAGATTTCCCAATGTTTGAAATTAATGAAATCACAGGAAAAGTTGATTTTGGACACAATCCATTTTCTATGCCAAAAGGTTGAATAAAAGCATTTGAAGAAAATGATTTATTAAAAGTAAAATCAGTTCAATATGACCTAGCTTGTAATGGTTTTGAAGTTTTATCTGGTTCAATAAGAAATCATGATATTGTAGCACTTATAAAAGCATTTGAAAAAGTTGGTAGAACTGAAGCTGAAGTAAAAGAAAAATTCTGAGCAATGTATGAAGCATTCCAATATTGAGTTCCACCACACTGAGGTTTTGCTATTGGTATGGATAGAATTATAATGATTCTGAAAGATGAATCAAATATCAGGGAAGTATATGCTTTTCCAAAATCAGGTAAAGCTCAAGACTTAATGATGAGTGCACCAGCTTTTATTGAAGATAAGCAATTAGAAGAACTTCATATTGAAGTTATTGAAAATAATTAGTAAATAAATTATAAAAATATGCAAAATAAATTAGAAAATTTAAAAAAAGAATTTTTAGAAAATTTAGATACTATAAAAACTGAAGAAAATCTAAAAAAATTAGAAACTGAGTTTTTAGGAAAAAAATGAAAATTAAAATCTATTTTATCTTGAATAAGAGATTTATCTATTGAGGAAAAAAAGACTATTTGAGCTTTTACAAATGATCTTAAAAATTTATTTAGTAAAGAGTTATCTAAAAAAGCAAAAGAGATAGAAGAGGAATATTTTAATGGTTTAGAAGAAAAAGAAAGTTTAGATGTTAGTTTAGAATTTCCAATAGAAAATAAAGGACACAAGCATCCTATTTCTATAACTACTGAACTACTTGAAGAAATATTTATTTCTCTTTGATTTAAAATAGAGGATGGTCCTCAAATAGAAAATGAGACATATAATTTTGATAAACTAAATATTCCAGAAAATCATCCAGCTAGAGATGTTTGGGATACTTTTTGGATAAGTGATGTTATAAATAATAAAAAAGAGCCTTGAGAAAAAAACCTACTTAGAACTCATACTTCACCGGTACAAATTAGAACAATGTTGAATCAAGAATTACCTATAAAAATAATTGTACCAGGTAGAGTTTTTAGATATGAACAAGAAGATGCTAGACATACTTCAAATTTTTATCAATTAGAATGACTTGTTGTTTGAGAATGAGTAAATTTTTGAAATTTAAAATGGACCTTAGAAACAGTTATGCAAAAACTTTTATGAGAAAAAACTAAACTTAGATTTAGGCCAAGTATCTTTCCATTTACAGAACCTTCTGCAGAAATAGATGTGTCATGTAAAATATGTACTTGAACTTGAAAAGTAAATAATAAAATCTGTAAAATGTGTTCAGCTACAGGTTGGGTAGAGCTTCTTTGAGCTTGAATGGTTCATCCTACAGTTTTAGAGTGAGTATGAATTGATCCAGAAAAATACTCAGGTTTTGCTTTTGGTATGTGAATTGATAGGATTGCTGCTCAAAGATTTTGAATAAGTAGCTCTAGAGCCTTTTATCAAAGTAAATTAAAATTAAATGAACAATTTTAATAAATTTTATACTATTTATAGTATTTTTTTAATTAAAAATTATACTTAAATTACTATTTCTAAAAATTTCTGATTTTATATTTTCTAAAAAATTTCTCAAATTATCTCATTTTAATATTATTTTTATGTAATAT
>CAZPIB010000034.1:5007-10332 GCA_964586815.1 uncultured Candidatus Peribacteria bacterium
ATTTTCTAAAAAATTTCTCAAATTATCTCATTTTAATATTATTTTTATGTAATATTGATTATGTTTTTTAAAACTCTGTTTATTTAAAATAATTTCTAAAAAATTTTTATTTAATAAATCTAATTTATTTTTTAAATTTATCATAAATTCAAGAGATTTTTTTTCTGATTTATTTCTATATTCTAGAATTATAATTTCAGTAAAAGGAGGATAATTGAAAAGTTTTCTTTCATTTAAAGTATCTATAAAGAATTGTTTATAATTTTTCTCAGATAAACTTTTTATTATTTCATTGTCTGGAATAAAAGTTTGAGCTATTATTTCTGTTTTTTGTCATAATCTATTTCATCTTCAGATTAATTGTTTTAGGTTTATATATGCTTTTTCTTCTGTATTATAGTTAGGAAAACTAAATTCTTGTTCAGCTAAAATTATTCAAATAAGTCAAATATTTTTAAAATCAAAACCAGTAGTAATCATTTTTGTTGCAATAATAATACTTGCATTTTCTAGATTTTCTAAAGCTTTTTCTTTTTCTTTTTTATTTTTTACTGAATCTAAGTCAAATCTAAATATATTAATATTTTCTTTTTTGAAATAGTTTTTCAAACTATCTTCTATTTGTTGAGTTCATATTCATATATGTTTTAAATTAGGTGATTTGCATTTATGGCAGTTAAATGGAATTTTTCAATAAGCTCAACATAAATGACAAGATATTTTTGAAGGATTACTATGAATAGTTAAGCTTACATCACAGTTTTTACATTTATAGTAATATTGACAATCTTGACAAATCAAGCTAGAAAAAGCTCATCTTTTATTTAAATAAAGAATAATTTTTTGTTTTTTTTCTAAATTTTTTTCTATTTCTTCAAGTAATGTTGAAGAAATATAATAATTTAGATTTGATTTATTTTGTGCAAGATTTACTATTTTCATATTTAAAAGTATAGAAATTTTTATATAAAAATCAAAATTATAATAAATTTATATTTTATAATAAAGTATTAACTTCTGTTTTATAATTTTTAATTTTTAAAAAACTTGAAAAAATCTAAAAATCTATAAAATATATTAAATTATATAATAATAAAATTAATTTAAAAAATGGATTTATATTGAGTATTAGGTATAGAAAAAAATGCTAGTTGAGAGGAAATAAAAAAAGCATATAGAAAACTAGCAATGAAATATCATCCAGATAGAAATGGAGGAGATAAAAATGCAGAAGCAAAATTTAAAGAAATAAATGAGGCTTATCAAGTTCTTTCAGATGATTCTAAAAAATCACAATATGATAGATTTGGTTCTACTTGATCTAATTGATTTTGAGCTTGATGATTTGGGTGATGAGGAGTTGATGTTGATTTGTGAGATATTTTTGAACAATTTTTTGGTGGGCAAGGATGAGCAAGTTCTAGAAGAAAATCAAGTGAACAAGCAGGAGAAGATATTGAGCAAGTAATTAGTATTGATTTAAAAACTTCAATTTATTGATCAAAAGAAAAAATAAAAATTAGAAAAAGAGTAATTTGTAAAAAATGTGATTGAGTATGAGGAGAATGAAAAAAAATATGTGGAAAATGTAGGTGATCTGGACAAATTACTTATACAACTCAAAGTATATTTGGAACAATAAAACAAACTTGAGTTTGTGATGATTGCTCTTGAACTTGAGAAAGTTTTGAAAGTATTTGTGGAGTATGTTCAGGGGCTAAGAGGGTAATTGATACAAAAGAAATAGATTTAGATATTCCACCAGGAATAAATAATTGAATGGTTATTAAGTTAGAATGAGAATGAAATGATTGAATTTGAACTAAACAATCTTGAAATTTATACCTGAAATTTAAAGTAGAATTAGAAGAAAAAGGATTAAAAAGAAAAGATTATGATTTATTTTATGATCTAGAAATAGATATAGTTGAAGCTGTTTTATGAACTAAAAAAGAAATTAGCATTCCTGTTATTTGAAAAAGAATAATAGAAATAAAAGCCTGAACAAGTTCAGGAGCTACCTTAGAAATTTCTTGAGATTGAGTAAAATATATTGATAGTGATAGAAAATGAGGATTATATATTACCTTGAATATAAAAATTCCTAAAAAACTTACAAAAAAAGAAAAAGAACTTTATTTAGAAATAGCTAAAGAAAAAAAATTGAATGTATTTAATCAAAAATGAATTTTTGAAAAAATATTTGGTTAAATCTTTATAAAATAAAAAAGAAATAATTTTATTTAAATTATTTCTTTTTTATTTAAATTATTTCTTTTTTATTTTATAATTGATCTAAATCTAAATATTCATCCATTCTAATACTCCATACAAATTCATCAACATGACTTACTAGAATCATAGCTCATCTATAATTATCTAAAGCTTGAGCTATTACTGGAATATGTCTAAAATTAATATGATTTGTAGGTTCATCAAGAATTAAAAGTCCTGGTTTTTGAAAAATTAATGCACAAAATGCTACTAATCATTTTTGTCATTCTGATAAATGCCCTATTTGAGTTTTCATCATTTCTCAGTCAATAAGCATTCTAGCAGCTTGAGCTCTAAAATCTTGTTCAGTTAATCATGGACCAGATTTTCTAAGTTCATCATAAGTAGTATTATCAAAATTTAGATTATGAAAATCTTGTGTATAATATCCAATTTTTACTCATTTAGCAATTTCAATTCACTTAGCTTCTCAAGCTGATAAAGCATTTAAAAAAGTTGATTTTCACATTCAATTTGGAGCAGAAAGAAGCATATGATTATCTTTTCTTAGAATTTTATCAACTGGCTTTTGAATCATTTTTCAATTTTCTACAACTCAAATTGTATTTATTTTTAAAATATCTCATGATTGAATTCATTCTTGAAATGGAATTGTAAAAGCTGAAATTGCCTTATCTTCTTTTCTTTTTTCTCACATATTATCTTTTAGATTTTCAGCATCAATTTTTAGTTTTTTTGCTACAGCTCTAAGTTTTCATCATTTATGAGCAAAAACATTTGCTTGATCCATTTTATCTTGAGCCTCTTTTTTCATTCTAGTGTTATTCATATTTTCTTTTTCTATTTTTTTTGCAACTTGCTCAACCACATCATAATAATTTCAAACATATTGCTCAACTTCTTTTGTATGAATATCAAGATATAATACTCAATCAGTAAAACTATTTAAAAATTCTGCATCATGAGAAATAACTAAAACAGTATCTTTGTATCATTTTAAAAAATCTTCTAAAGCATAAATACCTTCTTTATCTAGGTTATTAGTTGGTTCATCTAAAAGTAAAATATCTGGTTTTTGAATAAGTGCTCAAGCTAAAAGTAGTCTTGCTTGTTGTCAACCTGAAAATTTATCTATAATCTTATCAAGAGAAGTAGTCAAATTTACAGCTCTAAGAACTTCCATTATTTTTTTATCAATATTTTCATTTTCTCATGTTTTTAAATATTTTTTAAAATATTGTTGAACTGTTAAAGGTTTATATTCAGTAGGCATAACTTGAAAAGCAATTGCAATAGTTGAACAATCTGGAGTATGAATTTTACCCATTTTTGGTTTGATTTCTCCAGTAATAAGTTTAAAAATAGTAGATTTTCAAGCACCATTTTGTCACATTATAGTTATTTTTTTTCAAGCTCTAATATTAAATTTAACATCTTCCAAAATAAGCTTTGGATGAACATACTCAAAGAAAATACTATCAAATTTTATCACAGTTTCATTTGAAGCCATATTTATTTTTATTAAAAGTTAATCTTAATTATTGTATAGAAAAATGATTTTTTGCAAATCTTAATTATTATTTTTTGACTTTGGAGTATTTTTATGTATTCTAAATATAGAAATTTTTTTAAATTTAAAAACTAATTTTTATATGAATACTTTAAAGAAAACTCAATATATTCCTGATTTTAATAGTATGAATACTAAAAGTATACTAGAATTGCATTCTAGATTTCTTCCACATTCAGCTAGGTTTAGGGAAGAAACTATGAAAATTTTACATTTAGAGTATGAGAAATGAGCTGATGTTACTAGATTTGTTGTAGATGGTAGTAAATTTAGTTCAAATATTCATATTTTAAACGAAATTGATTATGATTTTCAAAATCATCTACTAAAGCCTTGAATTGATTGAGTTATTTCATCAACTAAACAAAAAGTTCAGCTTATTTTACCTGTAGCTGATTGCGCTGCTATATCAGCTTTTAATAAATCATGAGAAATTCATTGATTATTTCATGCTTGAACTAAATCAGTAGCATGAAAAGATGATTCATGAATGATATATAATATGATTTCTTCTTTGAAATATTCATCAAAAACTGATAATTTAGATGATTTTAAATTTTACATATCTCCTATGTTGGGTCTTAATTTTGAATTAGAAAGAGACTATGTAGATGATCTATTTAAAAATATATTTGAAGTATTTAATTTAAAATCTGATAAATATTACAATACTCACAAAACAGATAATTCTAAAATTTATTTAGATTTAAAAACTATGATTATAGATATAATGGTTATTAATTGAATTAAAAAAAATAATATTTTTAATAAATGAAATTGAAGAAAGTGAGTATGAAATGTAACAAATTCTCCATATTCTAATTTTCCATCTTTTAGATTACATACAATTGCAAAAAAATTGAAAGAAAAAATTATCGATGCTGACTTTAAATTAGTAGATGATAAAGATATTTTCTATTGAATAGAAAATTTAACATTACAAGAAAAAGAATTACTAGAATCAGGAAAATTAGTTAATTATTTAACTGATTATAGATTAGCTTTAGAGTTAAGAAATTATTTTTAAGTAAAAAATAATTTAAAATAGATCAAAAAACCATTTTTTTTCTTTATTTGTATTTTCTTTTAAGTCTGAATCATTAATTCAAGCTGTTTTTAGTAGTATATTTTTTAATTCTTGCCCATTTGGAATTCAAGATTTATTAAAAATTATTTTTTGAAGATCCAAAATTATAATAGTAGGAGTTCCCATAACTCTAAATTTTTCAAATAATTGTATATTATTATCAGAATTTATAGTTAGAAAATCATAGTATTTTCAATAAGTTTTTTCAGCCTCTATGAAATTTGGCATAAAAGCATGACAAGGAGGGCAGTTTGCTGAATAAAAATTTAATATTTTTAAATCTTTATTTCAGATAATTTTATTATTTTGTATTTGGTAAAGCATAATTTTTTCAAGTATATATTAATATAATTATATTAATGATAAATTTGTTTTTTCAAATAAGAAATTTATTTGAAAAAAACCAAATATTAACTATTATTAATTTAATTTA
>CAZPIB010000035.1:0-9474 GCA_964586815.1 uncultured Candidatus Peribacteria bacterium
CAAAATCCCATTCTACTCAAAAACCTGATAAATCTGAATATTTTGACTTAGAAAGCATAGAATGAATAGCATGCCCAAATTCATGAAAAAGAGTTGTCACTTCTCATAAAGTAAGCAAAGTTGCTCAGTTTTTAGATTTTTTTAAACTCATAACATTTACTACAATAGATTTTTTATCTCAAAATCTATTTCTTAATTCATCTGCCCAAGCACCACTTCTTTTATCTGGATTATAAAAATAATCTCAAATAAAATAACTAATAAATTTTCAGTTTTTGTATACTTTATAAAATTCAATATCTGGACTGTAGAGATGTAGCAATGCTACATCTCTACTACATTTTTCCATTGTTATTCAATATAATTTTTCAACAGTTTCAAAAAGTGATTTTTTTGTATTTTCAAATTCAAAATACTCTTTTAATTTTTTATCATCTAAATTATATTTTTTTTCTTTTAAAATTCTTGCATAATATCACATATCCCAAGAATTTAATTCTTTTAAATCAAAATACTCTTTTATTTCATCAATTTCTTTTTGTGCTTTTGGTTTTGCCTTTTGTGCTAAATCAGACAATAATTCAATTACTTGTTCTGGAGATTCAGCCATTTTAAATTCTAGAGATAATCTGGCATAATTTTTATATCATAAAATTTTAGCTTTTTTATCTTTTAAATTAATAATTTTTAAAACTATTTCTCTATTATCATATTTTCAAGAACTTGCAAAACTAGAGTGAGCATCAGCAAAATGTTTTCTAATTTCTGAACTTGAACAATATTTTATTATTGCAATATAATTTGATGAGCTTGAATCAAAGGCATAACCAATATTAGGGTGAACACAAGGTTTACCCCTACTATTTTTTGTAGGGTGAATACAAGATTCACCCCTACTTATTTCTGTAGGGGTAGCACCTTGTATCTGCCCTGATTTTTTCTCCTTATATAAATTTTTAGCATTCTCTAAATCACTTTCTGGAAATTCTTTTAAATACTCATCAGTTTCTAAAAAATATTCAAATTCTTTTTCTGAGTCTAATACATTATTAGAAAACTTTGTAGTTAATTTTGATAATTCTAAACTTATCTTTTTTAGTTCTTCTTTTTTATTAGAATCTAAATTAATTCATCTAATTTTATAATGTTTTATTGTATCAGATATTATCTTTTTTTGTTCTTCATCTAACTCACAATTTTCTAAACAATATTCAAACATTTCAAAAAATCTTTTACAGTAAGCAACCTCATTTCAAAATTCTGTTAATTTTGGTTCAATATTTTCTATTATTTCTCTAGTTTTTTCACTAGCCTTTATAGAATTTAGATGATTTATCAAAGACCAAAAAAAGTTTAGATTTGATTCTTCTTCAAAAATTTCAAAACTAATTTTAGAATTATCTAGTTTTAATTTTTTTTCAAAATCCTTTTTTTCTTTCTTTAAAAGCTCCAAAAACAATTCTTCTGCAATATTTAAAACCTCTAAACTAAAAAGAAAATTTAAATCTGGAATTTCTTTTTTTTGTAATTCTTGGATTATTTTTTGTTTTATATTCACTTTTATAAATTTTTAAAATGTAATTTAGTACTATGTTTAATTCTTTTCTAACTTTTTTATCTTTTTATTCTTTTTATTTTATAAGTAAATATCAATCAACATTTCACCATATATGAATACTTTTTTTGTCATTATTTTCTTTAAAATCAGGATTTTTCACAGAAATATTTTCAAAAATTAATTTATATTTTCACTCTTCTAATTCAAAAGTTAAATCTTTTATATTTAAATTTCTTTTGTTATTTTTTCAAAATTCTTCTAATAATTTTTTACTAATTTCTTTTGTATTAATTACTGAAATAATTTTTCAGTCTTGTGTTATTTCTATAATTTCTTTATTCAAATTAAATTCAGCATAACTAGATTTTTTATTCCATTTATTATATTTTGAAATTCTATAAATTGTAGAGTATCATTTTATTTCAAGTGGAAAAATATTTTTACTAAAATCTTTTGAATATTTAAAGAATTTTCTATTACTTTCATTATTTAAAAAATATTTT
This sequence comes from uncultured Candidatus Peribacteria bacterium, assembly GCA_964586815.1. Lineage (GTDB taxonomy): Bacteria > Patescibacteriota > Gracilibacteria > BD1-5 > UBA6164 > CAWUJK01. The sequence goes on from CAZPIB010000035.1 coordinate 2,062, forward strand.
TTTACTTTTATTTTTTCAGTTATTCACTGGATTATTTCCCATTTATTTGGTCAAGTATATTTTTCTTTTTTTAATATTTCTAATCTTTTTTTATCAAAACAATCAAAACCTATTGTGTATCAATATTTAGAATGTTTACATTCTTTTTTATTTTTAAAATATTTTATATTTTCTATTTGTATTTTTTGATTTTTTTTCCACTGAGCTTTATCTTCTTTTAAAATTTCAGAATATATTTGTGGAAATAATTCTTTTATACTCTTACAATTATTAAAATCACATAAATAATCTATTCAAGAATAAATATTTTTACTTAAATCTTCTGAAATATCTGAATAATTTTTAAGTGGAGTAATTTTATTTTCTTGCAAAATTTTAGCTTTTTCTAAATTATTTTCAAGCCTAGTAAGTTGTCTTTCCTCTGGAAAACTATAAATATTATATTTTGGAATAATAGAAATTATTATAATAAATAATGATAATATAGCTGGAATTACTATTAGATTTTTCTTTTTAGAAAAGATAAAATATAAGCTTATAATTAAAAGTCATAATCCAAATATTACAACAAAATATCTATTTACAGTTATGTCATACTGTCATATTCTCAAATAAATTGCATAAAAAAGCATAAAAATTTGAGGAATTACAGCATATGGAAATATTTTTCTAAAATTTTTAATTAACTTATTTTTTTCTTCAAAAATATAAGAAAAACTATAAGTTATATATCCAAAAATAGAAAATCCAATTACAAGCCAAGAAACCTCTCACTTTGGCCAATTTCAGAAATTAGATAAAACTTTTATAGTGTAAGCATAAAGTATAAAAAAGTATAAATAAATAAATGGAATTGCTACAAATTTTATCAAAAATCAGAAAAAAGCATTCTCATTAAAATGATCATCTCTAAAGCTTTTTTTGTCTGGAATTTGACTAAGGGCAAAAAGTGGAGCAATTATAGACATAGACAAAATTGCCCAATTTCAATAAGTTTTAGCTTCATCTATATCTAAATCAAAAAGTGCATCAGTTGCTGCAATTCCAATTGCACCAAGCCCAAATAATACTCAGGCAAATATAAAACTAATTAAAATTACAACTGAAATATTATAAAAATAAGTATAAAATATAGATTGTTGAATTCACTTTTTAAATAAGTTTTTTAAATAAGGGGCAAAAAATAAAAATGCAATTATTCAAGTAAAACTTAAAAAGAAAAATAAGAAATTTTCAAAATCATTTGGATCAAGAGAAAAAATATTATAAAAAATTATTCAAAAAACTACCACTATAATTTGAAATAAATTTCTTTGTAATTTATTTTTTTTAGTATTTTCTGAAGCTAAATATGTTCAAATACTAAAAATAAAAATCATAATCAAAGCTAAAATAGCAATAAAAATTCTTTTGTTATAAAATTCAGAAATATTGTCATTATAATGTAGTGTAGTAAAAAATAAGGCTGATATTAAAAATAATATAATAATAGATACGGGAAATCTCTTACAAGTAGTTTTTATATTTTTCTTCAAGTTTTGCAAAGAAAATATTTTAAATATATTTTTCATAATTAATTTTGATTTAATTCTAAATATTTTTCAACAGCATATATTTAATAAAAAGTATATTTATAAAAAAAATTATTTTTTATAAATTATTTTTAATTTTAAAAGCATCAATTTTTACTTTACAGTATGGGCAATATTTAAAATCAAGAGAAATTTCTTTAGAACATTTTACACAAAAAGTCATACTAAGATTTTTTTTTCAAATTTTTTCAATAATTTCTTCTGATAAACATTCAAGATTTGATTCAACTTCTAAATCAAGATTCTCAAAAATTGTTTTTCAAGGCCTGATAAGTAAATATAAAAATATTCAAAAAATATTGAATATTAAAATTGAAAAAATTGAAATTATCTGCAAAAATAAGCTATCAGTTCTATTTGAAATATCTTTAATAACCCGGATTAAAATAGAAATCCATATAATAAAAAAATATGTAATTCAAAATATTATAACATATTTTAATGTTAAAATATTCATTAAATAATCTAAAAGAGGATTTCAAGTATTCATAATTTATTTTAAATTATTAATTTTCCAATTTTCTATTTCTTTATGATTTCAAGAAAGTAATATTTTTGGAACTTTTTTTCAATTAAATTCTTCTGGTCTAGTATATATAGGATATTCTTTTTGTCTAGAAAATAATTTTGAAAAACTATCTTCTTCTAAACTTTTTTTATTTCAAAGTACTCAAGGAATATGTCTAATAATAGAATCAATAAAAACTTGTGCTGCAATTTCTCAATTACTTAAAACATATTCTCAAATACTTATCTCATAATCTACATACAAATCAATAATTCTATTGTCAATTCATTCATAATGTCCACAAATAATTATAAATTCTTTGTTTTTTAAAATTGTATAAAAGTTTTCTACTTTTTTCTGATTTAATAAATCTCAACTTGGACTCATATAAATAACTGGAATTTTTTTTCAGATTTTCTCAAAAATATGTTCTATATTTTTTGCTAAAGGTTTTGGTGAAATAACTTGCCCATGCATTCAATAAGCCTTTTCATCTACTCTTTTTGTATTATTTTCAGAAAAATCATTTAATTTATATAATTCAATATCAAAAAGTCATTTTATTTTAGCTCTTTTGATTATGGAGCTTGAAAAATAACTATCAAAACTTTCAGGAAAAATACTAATAATATGAATTATCATTTTAATTTATTATATCTAAAACTTCTTTTAATACTTTTTCTGGAGATTTAGTGGCATCAATTACATAATCACAATATTTTTTTGCTTCTTGTTCTTCCATTATAGCAGACTGTTTTCTTGATTTTAATTCTTCTTTAGTTATTTTCTCTCATCTTTTTGCTATTCTTTCTTCCAATTCAGAATTAGGAATACTTAAAAAAATTGTTGTATATTCTTTTTTTAATTCTGGTTTTTCTTTAATTATTTTTTTTAATCAATGTATATCTAATTCTTTAATTACTATTTTATTTTTTAAAATTCAATTTTTTATAACATCATCATATTTTGTTCAATAATAATCTTTTCAATGGACAATTGCATATTCTAAAAATTCATTATTTTTAATAGCTTTTTTAAAGTCTGAAATTAAAATAAAATATGAATCTATTCAATCTTTTTCAAAACTCCTTGGCTTTCTTGTTTTATAAGAAAGAGGAACATATAAATTATTTTTTTGATCTTTTAATTTATTTATAAGAGTTCCCTTTCCAGAACCTGAAATTCACATTATAAAATAAATATGTCATTTTTTATTTTTCATTTTTTATTTTAAAAAAAAATATTTTATATATAATATAAAAAAAACTTAAAAAATCAATTTATGAAAAACATTATTAAAAACATTATTAAAAACATTATTAAAAACATTATTAAACATAATATAAAATATATCTTATGATTTATCATAATATTTATAATATTTATAATATTTATTACTATAAGTAATTATTTTTTTAATAAACAAGTAAAGTATAATAATAATTTATTATCTATTTTTAATATTATTTCAAAAACAACTGTAAATTTTGAAAAAAATATCTGAATAAAATGAAAATCTGAAAAATATAATCAAATCTTAGAAACTAAAATTATATGAAAATGATTTTTTATAAATAATTCTTGAAAATTTTTAACTTCTAAACATTTATTTAATAAAAACTTATCAAGTTTTTATATCAATTTAAATAATAAAAATTATAAATTTAAAATTTTGAAAAAGTACAAAAATAAGGATTTAGTCTTATGACAAATAATAAATTTTGAAAATAAAAATTTTTTAAATATAAAATATTACAAATGAAGAGATTTATTACTTTTTAAGTGACAAAAAATTTTTAGTTATAAAAATAATAAAAGACTTTATTGAAATATTCTTTCAATAAATAATAATATAAAAGAGTTAAATTTAACTAATTTAATAAAAACAGATATAGAATTATCTGTTTGAGATAGCTGAAGTCCTGTTTTTGATAAAACTTGAAAAGTTATTTGAATTTTTGTTGCAATAAAAAAATGAGAAAAAATCTCATTTTTTGAAAAAATATCCTATAAATAAAATATAAAAATAGCTGTAAAAATTCAAACAAAACTTCAGGCAAAAGCTTCACTTGGAAGATGCCCTAAAGATTCTCTAAATTTCCTTTCTCAAATATGTCTATTTAAAGCTCATGCATGTAATCCAGATTCATATCTAACATTTATTGCATCATAAATGATGATAACAGTAAAACTTAAGGCAAGTGCAAAAAAATCACTTGTTACTCAGTATTTAAGTCCAATAGCAGTTGTTAATCATACAGTAACAGCAGTATGAGCTGATGGCATTCATCAACTTCAAAAAGCTGTTCTTAAGTTTACTTTTCAAGTTTTTATAATTGAATATGATCATTTTATAAAAACACTAATAGCAAAAGCAGCTGTTGGAATTAATAAAATATTATTATAATAAATATTTAATTCTGTCATATTTAATTATATTAATAATATTATTTTTCTATTTTAGTAATTTTATATTCAATAATTCAAGCCTCTGATTTTACTTTTATTTTATTACCCTTTTTAGCTCATAAAATAGCTTTACCAACCAAAGATTCATTAGAAATTCTTGGTAATTCAGCTAAAATATCAGCTTCTGTTGTACCAACAATTTTAAAAGATTCTTTTTCTTTATTTGTAATATTTTCTATAGTTACAATAGTTCACATAGTAACTTTATCTTTTGCAGTTTTATCTTCAGAAATTATTTCTATATTTTTTAGATTTCATTCTATATCTATAATTCTTTTTTCAAGTGCAGCTTGCTCATTTCTAGCATCTTCATATTCAGAATTTTCAGATAAATCTCAAAATGAAATTGCTTCTTTTAATTTTTCAGCTATTTCAACTCTTTTTATTTCTTTTAAATTTTTCAACTCAGCCTCTAATTTAACTAAACCTTCTTTAGTTATTAAAATTTTATCTATCATTTTTTTATTATTATATATTAATTGTTAAAAATATTCCATAAATCATTTCTTATTTTTTCATAAAGATCCCTTTTTATTTTTATTCAAAATGTTCTATTTGATTTTTTTATAACTATTCTAACATTTTTATCTTTAAATAAAGGATCTAAATTTATAAAAAAAGATTTTTCTCAAAAGTTATTAACTTCATTTATACTAAAAGGTAGCTCATAAGTTAAAACTTCAAATATATCCTTTATATTGTTATAATTTTTATTTCAGAAAAAATATAATGTAAGATTCTCACTATAAAATTCAAAGTATTTACTTGGATATTCTCAAGTTAAATTAAATAATTTTGGGTGAATTTCTACTTGTTTTAAGTTGTATTTTTCTAGAGCTTCTAGTATATTTCTTTCAATATTTGTAAGTCTTATTTCCTCTCTTTTACTTACAAATTTTACCTTAGGTTCAATATCTTTTTTATTTTCTATAAAATCTTTATTTTCTACTATATTATGATCTTCATTTTCTAAAATTTCAGAAATTTCACTTTCTTGAATTTTATTTTCTTGAATTTTATTTTCTCAAAAATTTCTATTTAATCAAGAGAAAATACTATTTTCTCTACTTGTACTTTTTTCTATATTTTCATTATGTGAAATATTTATTTTAAATCTATCATCTATTATATATTTTTTATTATCACTATGTAAGTCCTGCATAAAATATCTATAACTGTCACTAACTAAATAAAAAAATATATTTAATATAAATCATATTAATATAAAAAATATTATGTAGATTTTTTTATTCATATATAAATTAATTAGATTTTAACTCAACTTCAGAAAATTCTAATTCAATTGGGGTATCTCTTCCAAGTAAGTTTATAGTCATTTTAACAAGTCATTTTTTTTCATTTACCTCTGTAATAACTCACTCATTTCATTCAAAAGTTCCTCATTTAATTATAGCTTGATCTTTTATTTTAAATTCTCTAGAATAAGTTTTTGCTTGTTCAGCTATTTTTCCTTTTAGTTTTTCTAGCTCAGCTCCTGAAACCGGAACTGGTATATTTCATGCTCATAAAAACCCTGTAACATTTGGAGTATTTCTCACAACATACCAACTTTCATTATTGACAATCATTTTTACAAGAATATATCCTGGTAAAATATTTTTTTGTTTTGAGACCTGTTTACCAGAAGCTCTAGTTGTAATAACTTCATGAGTAGGTACAAATACATTCAAAATATAATCCTCCATTGCTAAGCTTTCTCTTCTTTGAAAAATAGAAGATTTAACATTTTCTTCTGTTCAAGATATAACTTGAATAACATACCATTCTGCTTTTGGTGTCTTCATTATTGCTTTTTTTAATTTTTTAAAGTAATTTTTAACTAGTTAAAGTAATTTTTTAATCAAAACATAATTTGTCCAAATACATTATCTGCAATAAATAAGTATATTCCAAAAAGTGTTAAAGTAATTAAAACAATAATAAAAAATTTAATTGTTTCCTTCTTAGTAGGCCAAACAACATGCTTTAATTCCCTAAAAGAATCTTTTATAAAATTAATCATAAAGTATTATATTATAATAATAAAAAATGTTACAATATCCTTTGTAACACTTGTCAATACTTAGTATATATTTTTTTTATGTTTAGTCAAAAAATAAAATATATAAAAAGTAAAATAGTATTTTCTAGTTACTATTAATTAAATATACAAAAATTCTATTTACACACTTTATTGCATAGTCCCTTTTACTATTTTTTCTTATCATTTTCCTTTTTTAATTTTTCTTTTTGTACTTTCTTAACCTCATTCCAAATTCAATTACTTGTTCAATCTTTTTCCTTTATTCTTCAGGTAAATTTTTATTTACAGAGTTCTTTACAGAATCCTTTTGAGTGTCTATATTATTATTAGTTAATATGTATTTTAAAAGCTTGTGATCCTCTATTTCATATAATTTTCATCATGAATTAAAATATACTTTGCATTCTAATTTTATATATTCTTTTCATAGATATTTAATAATATCAAAAAATGCTGTTCATTTTTCATTGTATGATATCCATACATCATTAATTTTAAATGTCTTGTTATTTGCATTAATAGAAACTATATTTTTAATAATATTTCAATCTTTGTCTTCTATATATTTATAATTTCAATTTATTATTAATCATGCTCAAACATTTTCAAGAGATTCATTATTATATAAATAAAATTTACCTCAATCAACTTCTTTTTTATAATTTCAATTCTTATCTTGTAATGCTATTCATTTTTCATTGTATAATACACATACATCATTAATTTTAAATCTCTTGTCATTTGTATTAATAGAAACTATATTTTTAATAATATTTCAATCTTTGTCTTCTATATATTTA
>CAZPIB010000036.1:0-3714 GCA_964586815.1 uncultured Candidatus Peribacteria bacterium
TTATCCAATTACTATGTTTGTGATAAGTATGTTTACTCATAATTAATAAGTCATATTTTTTTGCATATATATTTTATATATGATATTATTAATAATAATTGATTATAAAAAAATAGTATGCTAGAAATAACTAATTTTATAGAAATTACTGAGAAACTAGAAAATAGTATTCCAAAAAATATTAATAAAAAGACAAAAGAAACTTTTCCTCCTACAAAAGAAGTTTTGGATTATTCTAAAAATGAAAGACTTGAGCTTTCTAATGAAAAATTATCTTCTATGAATAATAGAGATTTTTTAGCTATTTCTATGGAAAGAAGATTAGAAAAGATTAGTAAAAATAATACTAAATCAGAACAAATTTCTAAGTGAATAATTAATGAATTAGAATTTAGTTTTACTTTTAATGGAAAATTTAATAGAGAGCTTTATTTGGAAACTACTGCAGGACAAGTTTTACCTAAAGAAGTATCAAAAATAGAAAGAGAATGAATAATTTATAAAAGAGATAATTTATCTTGAGAATTTTTTAATTCTTGAAATAGAAGGTTAATCATTAGAGAAGGAACAAAAATATCAATAAAAACATTAAGAACTGAAAAAGAGATTAAAGAAATAAAAAATAATAATAATCAAAAAGTTAATGATTTTTTAGATAATAATTCTGATAAGCAAAAATATTCTGACTTAATTTCTTCTTCAGTACAAAGATGAATTGATCCAAAATTTGCAATTTTAGTTTTTGGTGATAAAATTTCAAAAACAGATTCAAATAAAGTAACAATTGTTCTTGAAGAAGTATTTACTGAATTTGATAGGAGAAAATGAAGAAGTAATACAAATATAGTATTATCTAATGATTGAAAATATCCTGATGAATTTGTTTTAAGTCTGCTAAAAAGTTTTTTGGGAGATAATTGGAGACAAAAATGAATCTCTTATTGAATAAAAGAATCTAGAATAAATGAGATAGAAAAACAAAACTCTCGAGCATTTAGTAGTATAGATGTAAATAATATACCAGGAAATATTAAAGGTTTACTAGATATAATAGGCCAAGATTGAAATTGGAACTATAATGCAATAAATTGACAACCTAATCAAAGTGAATTTAAATTTACTGAGTTTTCTCTTAGAGATATTTTAAACCATCAAAGAAAAGTTAGAAATAATTGATGACAATCAGCCATAGGAAAGTATCAATTTATTTATAAAACTCTAAAAGAAATGATTATTAGATATAATATTGATTTAGATTTAAAATTTTCTGAAGCAGTGCAGGATAAATTAGCTATATTGAAATTGAAAGAAAGAGGGGTAGACAGGTTTTTAGATGGAGGATTTAGTCCTAATCCTAAAGAAAATAGAGACTTATTTCAGTTGTCTTTATCTAAAGAATGGGCTATTTTACCTAAAAATCATTCTAATGAAAGCTTCTATAAAGGTGTTTGAAATAATAAAGCAGGTATTTCTAATAATACAATTGATGCATTTTTAGATACAATGAGATCATAAAAAATAAAAAAAAGTAAAAAATGTAAATCCTAACCAAAAACTGGATAATTTTAAATATTTTATATTAAAAGATAATGAAAAAATGCTAAAAAAGATAACTATACTATTACTATTGCTATTTATTTTAACTTCTTGTTCTAAAGAAGAAAAAGTAGAGGAAATTGTAAAACAAGATTTTAATATAAAAACTCAAAAATTAGATAGTTTTGAGTGAAAGTATAGTATTAAAAAAATTTGAAAAATAAAGTCATCTCAAGAAATTATTTTAAGTTCAAAAGCAAGTGGAAGAGTCTCAGAAATTAATGTAAAATTCTGAGATAAGGTTTTTGTCTGAAAAAATCTAATTAGTTTATCTGATTCTGTTTCTAATTATTGACTTAGTTTAGAAAAAACAAATTTGTGAGTAGAAAGCTCAAAATTAAATTATGAGTCTACAAAAATATCTTTAAGTAAAACTATTTCAGATTTAAAAATAAATCTTGAAAAACTTAAAAAAGATTATGATATTTTAATTAAAACTAATTCAGAAAACCTAGCTAATGTAGAGTTAAATTTAGAACAATCAAAAATTTCAAGTTGAGTAATTACAACTTCTTCAATACAAATTGAGAAATTAGAAAATACTATAAAAAAAGCATATTTTGATTTAGAAAATATGAAAAATTCTAATTTAGAACAAATAAAAAGTTTTGAAATTACTTCTAGAAATGATTATTTAGCTTTAAAACTTTTATTTACAGATGTAATAAATTTTTCTGATAGCCTTCTTTGAATTACTGATCTAAATAAAAGACAAAATGATAAATTTGAAGATTATTTATGAAAGAAAAATACTACTTTTACTAAACAAGTAGAACAGGATTTAAAAAATTTAATAAAATTTAAATCTGATAAAGTTGATAATATAAAAAATGAAGAATTTGAAATAAATAATTTAGAAAAGTTTTTTTCTATAGCAGATAAAGGTTACCCAAAAATAATAAAATTTTTAGATGATTTAGAAAAAGTTCTTGATTATTCTATTGAGAATGTTAATTTTTCAAGAATTAAAATTGATGGATATAAATCACAGATTAATTGATATCAGACTAATCTTTCAGGAAAATATAATGCTTTTTTAAATTTTAAATCTAATACAACTAAATTTTTAAATACTTATGAAAATAATGAAAAATCAACTCTTGAACAAATTAAGTTATTAAAAAAAGATCTAGAGTTAACTATAAAAAATTTAGAAATTAATTCAAAAAATGCTCAAATTAATTTCAATAAAATAGAACTGTCTAATGAAAGTTCTATGAATTATTTAAAAACAGCTATCAAAAATGCTGAGTTAAATTTAGATAATGCTATTAAAAATAAAAATATAACTTTAAAGCAATTAAATAACTCTATTGAATTATCAAAAAATACTCAAAATTTTGCTTATAAAAAATACTCAAAATTATTTATTAACTCACCAATTTCAGGGATAGTAACTAAAGTATTAGTAGATAAATGACAAGATGTAGGTATTTGAGCCACAGTTATAAAATTATCATGAATTTGAAAAAATGAAATTGAAATTTTTTTAAGTTTTTCTGAAAAACAATTGATAAAAATTTGAGATAAAGTAGAGATAAATTATATGTGAGAAAAATTAAAATGAAGTATTTCAGCTATCTCAAAAGTTGCTGACCAAAATTTAAATTATAAAGTAAAAGTTTCAATAAATTCAAAAGTGAATATTTTAGGAAATATTGTAGAAGTGATTATTCCAATTTTTCTAGATAAACAATTAATTTATTTATCAGATATAAAAGTTCAATCTGATTGAATTTGAGAAATAAATGTTTTAAGTCCCCACCCTAACCCTCCCCTTACAGGAGAGGGAACAGAAGAATGAACAGAAATAAAAAAAGTTTTAGTTAAATTTTGAGAATTTTACTGAGATAAGGTTGAAATAATTTGATGTAAATATTTAGAAAAAAAAGAGTGTGATAATTTAGAAATTATCACAAATGATATAAGTAATTTTGATAGTAACAAATTTAATATAGTTAAATAATGTATAGCAAGGTGGCTTCATATAGTTGGATAATATTTTATAACAAGGGTCTTCAGCCCCTTGTATTGAAATGTTGAGTGAATAAAATAAATAAAATAAATAAAATAAAACAAGGGGCTGAAGACCCTTGCTGGTGTTATAAATGTTATGAA
>CAZPIB010000036.1:3814-8543 GCA_964586815.1 uncultured Candidatus Peribacteria bacterium
TCTAACTAAAAAAACACAATGCAAAACTGATTTTTTAATTTCTGGCTTAAAAACTTAAAAGTAAGTTATTTATTAATTATGCTAATTATTATAGCATGAGCTTTTTCACTTTATCAAATTCCAAAAGAATCAAGTCCTGATATAAAATTTGGGATTATAAATATTTCTGTGATTTATCCTGGAGTAAATCCTGAGGATATGGATGCACTTATTACTAATGAAATTGAATCTGAAATTAAAGATTTGTACTGAATTAAAAAAATAAAATCTACTTCAAGTGTGGGTAGTTCTCTTATTTCTGTTGAGCTAAAAACTGATGCTAATACAAGTGAGCTACTAACTAATATAAAAAATAATGTTGATAAAGTGGATCTTCCAGAAGGAGCTTCTGATCCTATTGTTACTGAAGTAAGCTCAAATAACACACTTTTGTATGAAGCCCTTATTTATTGAGATAAAGATAGATTTAGTGATTTTTCTTTAATGCAAAAATCTAAAAAAATTAAACAAATCTTAGAATGAAAAAATGGTATTTCAAGCATAGATATTTGATGAGTTGATAATTTAAATTGGGGAAGTAGTTGAGGTGATGAAGTTAATTATGAGATAAAGGTTTTACTTGATAAAAATAAAATAGAATTACTTTGATTATCTATTGTAAATATTGCAGATACTGTAAAAAAAGATAATAAAGATACACCAATAGGGAACTTCAAAGTTTGAGATTTGTCTTATGATTTTAGATTTGAATGAGAATTTTCTAGTATTTCTGATTTAAAAAATCTTATAATAAAAGATATTTGAAACTCTCAAATATTATTAAAAGATATTGCTACATTTAGTTTAGAATATTCTTGAGATGACATAAGAAGGTTAGGTTTTTATGGAAAAACTGGACAAAATTATATTTCAATGGTTTTTAATAAATCTAGTTGAGCTAATATTTTTTCGGCTTCAGAAAAATCAAAAATAGCACTTGAAAAATTATTAAAAGAAAATATAGAATTTGAGTGATTAAATGTAGTATATTCAAAAGATATGAGTGCTATGATTATAGAAGACTATGAAAATTTAAGTAGGACAGCTATAATTACAATTATTTTAGTATTTCTTGTAATAATGTTTTTTATAGGTTTTAGAGAATGAATTATTGCAATCTTACTTATTCCTTTGGCTTTTTTAATTACATTTATTGTTCTTGATGGCTTGTGATTATCTATGAACTTTTTGACTAATTTTTCTCTAGTTCTCACCTTATGAATAGCTATTGATACAGTTATTGTAATTATTGAGTGAGCCAGTGATAAAATGAAACTTGGTTATTCAAGAAAGAATGCAATTATGTTATCTATTAGAGATTTTAAATCTCCACTTATTGCTGGTACTTTAACTACTTTGGTAGCATTTATTCCTCTTATGTTTTTGCCTGGATTAGTATGAAAATTTTTAATTTTTATTCCAATTACAGTTTTTGTAACTCTTCTTGCTGCCTTAATATTGTCTTTAACACTTTCTTCTGTTCTTTTTGTGAAATTAATGAGATCAAAAAAAGATTATATAAAAAATGATGAATATGAAAAAAATATGATTAAATCTGATTTAGAAATATTAGAATTAGATAGAAAAAATAAAATAGAAAAAAATTTTTGAGAGTCAACAGAGGGTTTTAACTCTTTGTGATTCAGGGAAAAATTTTTAAATTTTATTTGAAAATTTTATGTAAAATTTTTAACTAAAATATTTTCTTCTAAATTTTTAAAAATAGGTTTTGTTATTACACCATTTATTTTACTTATTTTAACTTTTCTTTTTCTTAGTCCAAAAATAGGTTTTACAGTTTTTCCTCAAACAGATGAATGAATTATTAATATAACAATAACTTGAGAAACTTGAGTAAAAGAAGATTTTATGAAAAAATACATTAAAGATATTGATAATATTTTAAGTAAAACTTCTGAAGTAAAAGTTTATTATATAAAAATTAGAGGAAATAAAATAAGTGTTTATATTGATTTAATAAACAAGGATTTAAGGAAAAAAGCATGACAATTATCAGCTTCAAGTCTTGAAAGAGAATTATACAAAAAATTTAGTTATTTAAAATCTAGTTGATTAGAAATTAATATTGCAGCACTCAAATGATGACCTCCTTGAGGTTCAGCTGTTTGAGTAAAATTAATAGTTAATTCTGCTCTTAATTTTGAAAAGTTAAAATTAGTTTCAGCTGATTTTGAAAAATATTTACAAAATATAGAGTGAGTAAAAAATGTTTTTTCAAGTTCAAGCGAAGCTCCGGGGCAATTTGTTTTTCAATTTGATAAAGAAAAACTTTCTAGTATTTGACTTAGAAGTTCTGATATTTTAAATGAGATATATTTTTATACTAATTGAATAAAAGCCTGAAGTATAAAATCAGAATTCGAAGATAATGATATAGTTATTTCTATAAAACAATTTGAAGAAAATTTAAGTCCAGATGATATACAAAATTTAGTTATAAATACAAAAGTGTGAAAAATAAGAGTTGGGGATTTTGCAAACTTTGAATTTAAAAAATCTGTAAATAATATTTCTAGAGAAGATTGAAATATTCTTATAGAAGTTGGCTCAGAAGTAAAAGATGGATTTTTACCAACTGATATTCAACCAAAACTTGATGAATTTACCAAAAAATATAATTTTCCATCAGGAATTAGTTTTATTTGATGATGAGAAGCAGAAGAACATAAAGAACTAATAATTTCTACAGTCAAATCACTTTTTATTGCAATATTTTTAATATTCTCAATTCTAGTTTTTCAATTCAATTCTTTCAGGCAACCAATGATTGTTTTATACTCAATTATTCTTGCACTTTTATGAGTAAATATTTGATTATTCCTAACTTGAAATCCATATTCTATGCCATTTATGATTTGATTTATTGCCCTAACCTGAATAGTTGTAAATGATGCAATTATTCTAATAGATAAAATAAATAAACAAATTAAAAATGCAGAAAATTCTGGACAAATTGATTATATAAAACAACTAATTTTAGCTTGAAAGTCAAGACTTCAACCAATTATAGTAACAACACTAACTACAATCTTTTGAATACTTCCACTAGCTCTCCAAGATGAATTCTGGGCAGGACTTTGATTTACTATAATCTTCTGACTTTTTGTCTGAAGTTTTATGACACTTGTAGTAGTTCCAATATTGTATAGCTATTTGGTTTTGGGGAAGAAAATAAAAAACTCAAAATAATATATTTTGAGTTTTTTTAATAAATTACATTGATAAATTATTTTTTTTGCAAATTTAGCATAAAATTATATAATAAATTTGTTAGATAGAGTTTTAAGGTTAATAAAAAAATATGACTAGATTAAATTCAATCATTTCATTTATGTTTACAAAAGCATTTTATCATAAAGCTATTGCTTATGGTATTTTAATTTTATTTTTATACTTATTTCAATGAGTTGCTTTAATTATATTACTTACTTTTATATTTGCATATTTATTTTATTCAAGTTCGAAATTTATAAAATCAAAAATTGATTTATTTGTGTGTACAAAATTAAAACACTCTAAAAGTAAAGATTTATTTATTAAATACTTTAATTTAAATATTGTAATAGTTATTCAATATGTAGTATTTATTGTAATACTTATTTGAATAATTAGTAATGCAATACCAAAAATACAAATAGAGCTTACATGACTAGCGCAAGATATTCCTATTTTAAATGAGCAGATTGAAAGTATTAAAATAGTATTAGCTAATATTAATCAGAATTATACAGACATTGACTCATCGGTAAAATATGCATTTAGTAGTGAAGATATTAATTATGAGGTTATATTTAGTATTTTTGAACAACTTAAAAATGCAGGTTCTATAGTATTTCAATTTTTATTTGCACTTATTCTAAGTTTTGTTTTTTTACTTGATAGAAAAAAATTAAAAAAATATTTATCCTGAATAAAGAAATCAAATTTTTTATTTTTACATTATGAATATAAAATTATTTTTGATAAAATAATTAGAAGTTTTTGATTAATTTTAAAAGCTCAAGCCTCTATTGCATTTATTAATATGTTAATAACAACAATCTGATTTTATTTAATTGGACTTATGTATGGAGGATTTCCATATATTTTAACAATGGCAATTATAATTTTTATTTTTTCATTTATACCTATTTTATGAATGTGGTTATCTGCAATTCCACTAGTTATTATAGCTTATACTATTTGATGAGTAGAAGCAGCTGTGCTTGTATTTATTATGATAATAACAACAACAGTTTTTGAGGCTTACTACCTTAATCCAAAAATTGTATCAAATTTTTTTGAGCTACCAATGAGTCTTACTTTTATTATTTTATTTATTTGAGGGCATTTCTTTGGTATAGTATGACTTTTAATTTGAATATCATTATATTATTTTGTAGCAGAACTCTTAAAAGATATAGACAAGGCTATTTCTAATAAAAAGAAGATAAAGCAATTAGAAGATCAAGTAATTAAAAGAGTAGAAAAATCAGTTTAGGAGGCTGTCCCAAAATACACACTGAAAACCCTCATATTAAAAATAATAATTAATTCAAATTCTTATTCATAAAATAATTTTAACCAAAGTAAATGCTTTTTATTATATTTATATTAAAAAATGTGATATTATTTACACAATATTATATAACTTAAAAAAAATATGAGTAATAAAAAAAGTACCCTAGTG
>CAZPIB010000037.1:0-8446 GCA_964586815.1 uncultured Candidatus Peribacteria bacterium
TACCGCTACAGGTTCTACCGCTACAGGTTCTACCGCTACAGGTTCTACCGCTACAGGTTCTACCGCTACATCTTGGAAAGACCTTAGACTTTGATGAGATGTTTTCACTTCTTGAACCTGATCTGGTAATGATATAAGATATAGACCATGAATGAATATGATAAGAGATATAAATGGAATGTATTTTACTTGAATAGATATTTGGGCTTCTTGGGTTAAATTTGAAAATATGTCTTGGGATAGTAGAAATAATAAAACAATTCAATGGATTTTTACAAGACCAGATATAATGAAGATTTGAATTTGATCTAATCTAACAGATGAAGAATCTCAAAGTCAACATTGACAATGAGTAATTTTAATGCACTTTCATAATTCTGATTTATTCTGATTATTTTGAAATAATTGAATAAGTTGACATACATGAAATCAACGTAATGAATCAAGTCTTTCTTGATGTACATCTAATATACTAAAATGAAAATTTACAAATAATTGAAGAGCTTGAAGCTCAATATTTACTCTTTACTGTCTACCTTCTGCACATCCTTCTGATTGGGATAACATAGAAAGTATTATAACAACTTTTTCTGTTGTATGAAATCATGGCGAAGATATACTTTTATTAAATCCTTTTATAATTCCTAGAAATGGATGATCACAAAGATTCATAGCTGTTAAAGTTAACTAAAAATGATTTATGATTTTGTAATAATTTGAGCAGGAGCAGCAGGGTTATTTACTTGAATTAATCTACCAAAAGATTTTAATAAAATAATTCTTGAAAAAAATAAAAAACCTTGAATAAAGGTTCTTTTATCAGGTTGAGAAAGAGCAAATATTTCAAATATTGAGATTAATGTTGAAAAAGATTATTTTACACAAAATAAAAAAGCATTAATATGAGTTTTTAAAAAATATAATCAATGGGATATTCAGAATTTTTTTTCTGAAAATTGAATAAGTATTATAGAAGAAGATAGATGAAGACTTATCTTAGAAAGTTGAGATTCTAGAGAATTACTTGATCTATTAATTAGAAAAGCAATAGAGAATAAGTGTAAAATAGAATGCAATTCTGATGTAAAAAAGATAAATAAAGTTTGAGAGATATTTTTTATAGAAACTGAGAATTGAAAAAAATATGAAGCAAAAAACGTTATAGTTTCTAGTTGATGAAAAAGCTTTTCTCAAGTTGGAACTACTTGAGAATGATATAATTTTGCCAAAGATTTTTGATTAAATATAATTAGTCCAACTAGAGCTTTAGTTGGACTTTCTACAAAGAAAGATTTAAAAGAATTATCTGGAAGTAGTTTGAATTGTGAAATTATTTTAAAAGATAATAAAAAAGAAATTTATTTAGAGTTTTGACCACTTTTATTTACACACTTTTGAATTAGTTGACCAATAGTTTTTAATACAGCAAATGCTCTTTGAGAATATTTAAGTAGTTTAAAAATAGAATCTGAAATTGAAAAAATAAAGTATATTCTAGATAGTATAAAAGTAGAATTAAAAATTAATCTTGAAAATTCAACTAAAAAAATAAATAAATTTTTTGAAGAAGAATTAAAAAATGAAGAAATAATAGAATTTGGATTACAGGATTGGAGAAGTTGGAAAGAAGCAAAAGCAACAGGATGATGAATTGATTTAAATGAATTAGATAAAAATTTTATGGCAAAAAAAGTCCCATGATTATATTTTATTTGAGAAGTAGTTGATATCACCTGAAAAACCTGAGGATTTAATCTCCAATGGGCTTGGAGTAGTGCATATGTTTGTGGGAAGAGCCTTAAAAAGATTAAAAATGTAATTAATACTACAAAAGAAATTTTAAAATTAAAAAAATAAAATGAATACAAAAAAAATAATAAAATTACAAAATGAGATATTTTCTGAAGTTAAAAATCTTTGGGAGTTGAGTGAGAAGGGAAATAAATATAATTTAATTTTAGATAATTTTTTAGATGAATTAAATATGAAGCAAACTCCAGAAAATAGGTTTATTGCTTATTCTAGAATTTCAGAATTAAGAGTTAATCCTTTGGAATTATATTTGAAAAATATTGCAAAAGTTATTGACGAAAATAATAAAAATTCACATATAAAAATCCCAAATAAATTGAGTAATAATAGGATGGTAATGGATAAAGCTTATGATTATACCTCTAGAATATATATTGATTTACAAGAAAAATTTATTTATGAATTAGAAAAACAAAATATAGTTGATAGTTTTGAGTTAAAAATATTTAGATGAGTATTTAGTGTATGAAAAGCATTTAATAAATTTATGGGAGTTTGGGAAAATGCTATAATAAATCAAAATGAAATTTTGGATAAAAAATTTGAATGAAATTCTGAAAAAGTAATGCAGTTTTTAAGAGAAAAGAATCTGCTTGAACTTGATAAAAATTGAGAAGAAACTGATAGAAGTTATAGTATCTTAAAATCTTGAAAAATACTTTCTTATTTTGATGCTTTTTGACCACAAGTAAATCCTATTATTAATGCATTGCAAGATTTTATAGAAGATTTAGAAAAAGAAAATAATTTAGAAAAAGAAAATTATATTAATTATTTAAATTCTATTAAACAAGCTTTTGAAGAAAAAGATTGTACAAAATTATTATCTAAATGGCAAAAAGTTGATGAAAATTGGATGATTTTAAAAGGACCTTTACAAATTTGACATCCTTTAGAATACTATGAAGATAAATATAGGAAGGCAGTTGCTCCAGAATGGGATTTAAGAATTTTAGATACTGAGTCTTTGGATTCAAAGGTAGATAAAAATATTAGTAAAATGTATGAAAATATTTTTAAAGAAGAGAATTTAAAAGAAAAATATTTAGAATCTTATAATTTTTCAAAAGGTAATTTTAATAGAGTACAACTTTATATAAGTGAACCAGTTTTGTATTTTGGAAGTAAATTGAATTGACTTTTTTCAGCTCAAGTTGTTCCAAATAATGAGGTAGTTTCAGAAAAATTTTGAAAGAAAATTTTTGCTTTTCCAAAAATGGTTTTGAGTAGTCAGAAAAAAGCTCCATTAATGAGATTAACAAAAGAAATTTTAGATGAAAATTTATTAAAAAATTATTTAGAAATTTTAAAAAATGATAAATTGTATTTTGATATTTATGATATTGAAACAATAGGACATGAATTTGCTCATACTCTTTGGTTGACAAAAAATACTGAGCTAGAAATGAATAAAAAAACTGGAAATTTCAAAAATATTGAGGAATTTAAAGCAACTGCTTGAGGATTATGTAGTTATTTCTATTGAGAAAATATATGAAATGATTTCAATAAAAATTTAATAGTAATGCATTTAGTTAGATGTATATGACTTTTAAAATATAGAGAGGTAGCAGAAGTTTTACCTTATTATAATGAAAGCTTAATTCATATTGATATAATGTTTGAAACTTGAATATTTGAAATAAAAAACAATAAAATTATTTTGAATTTTTCTAAAGAAAATTATAAAAAATTCAAAATTAATTATATAAAACATTATAAAAAATTAATTAATATTTATTTAGAAAAAAAAGATGCCTGAGAATTTTTATTTGATTATATAGAATATGATGAAAATTGAAATAATTTACCCTCAAATAAAATTCTAAAAAACTTTACTGAATATTATTATGATTTGTATAAAAAAATAGGAAATAAATTATCTTAATAATAATCAAAAATAGCCTAATGTAAAGCTGTTTTTTTTGTTTTTATAAAGATATAATGATATTATTTCATATATAAATATAAAAAATTATTTTATGAAAAAATTTATAGTAAAATTACTTTTATTTGTGTTAATTATACAAATTATTAATCCAATAAATTTCATTGGAGAGGTTTTTTCTACTTGAAATTCTTGGGATTTTATTAATACAACAGATTATAGTTTATCAACTACTAATAGTAATCATATAAGAATAGAAAATTCTTTAGTAAGATTACCTTATCATTTAGAACATTTATGATCTATTAGTGATGCTTCTTTAGATTGAGCTAGAAGAGTAGTTATAAGATGAAATTATGCATTTATATCTGCTAATAGAGCAAATAAATTAGTGGTAGTAAATATATTAGATAAAACCAGTCCTTATATAGCTTTTATTTTATCAAATTGAGATCAGTGAATAAATTTAAATAGACCTATGTGAATGGCTTTTTCTTGAAATTATCTATATTTGTCTTGAAGATCAAGTGATAATATTAGTATAATAAATATTTCAGATCCTACAAATTTAACTTATATTTGAGAAATAAGTGATAGTAGAAACTTCCAGCAGTTAAATTGAATTAATGATATTCAAATAGTTTGAAATTATATGTATGTTACTTCTTATGTAGATGATGCTTTTAATATATTCAATATTTCAAATCCAACTAATCCTAGTTTTTTAAAAGTTTTAAAAGATTCAACTAGATTAAATTGAGCAAATAGAGCAAGAATAGATTGAAATTATGCTTATGTAACAAGTGATAGAAATGATTCTTTTGCTATTATTGATTTATCAAATAAAAATTCTCAAACTCAAAATATTTCTATAATTTGAGAAGTAAAAAATTGAGATAATTGAGCTCTACTTGATTGAGCCAGAGCAGTTAGTTTTTTAGGTAATTTAGCTTATGTATCTTCAAATAGATCTGATTCTTTAACAATAATAGATATTTCTGATAAAAATAACCCTATTTATACTTGAAGTATAATTAATTGATGAGATGTAAAACTTAATGCACCAAGAGCTAATATTTTATATAATTGATTTAATTTTTCAGCCTCTAGAAGCTCAGATTCTATAAGTGTAATAGATGTGTCAAATTCAACTAATCCAATTCATGAGTCATATATTTGAAAAAGTATTAATATTTTACTTGATTGAGCTAATGATATAGTAAACTCTTGAAGTATAATTTATGTAGCATCAAATATAGATGATGCTCTCCAAATTTTAAAAGCAAAACATAGTAATAGTAGTCCTTATATTATCCCTAATACATGATATAATTATACATGAACAATTAATAGCTTTACTGAAACCTTATGATTGAATAATCAAGGTAGTATAACTTATCAAATATCTTATAATTGATGAAATAATTGGCATTGGTTTGATGGAGTAAATTGGCAATCAACTACTAATTGAGCAATTGAATCAAATGATGCTAATACTATTAATTCTAATTTAACTTCTTTTAATAATTTAAATCAAAATAGAGATTGAATTTTTGTATTTAAAGCATTTTTAAATAGTGATTGAACACAAAAAGTAGAGCTAGATAAAGTTTCTATTACCATAGCTGAAATTAGTACAGATACATCTAATGCTATATTTCATTATGATGGACAAGATATAAATTGAGATTGAAATTATTCTAATGAACCAATTAATAATTCTAGTATTGAAATTTGGAATGATAAAAGAAACTTTTTTGATGCAACTCAATCAGTTTTAGATAGTCAGCCTATATATAAATTAAATACTATTAATTCTCATCCTTCATTGTTTTTTGATTGAGTTAATGATTGGTTTGATATTCAAAATCAAGGAGATATTAACACTAGATCCCATTATGATCTTAAGACTTTTTCAATGGTTATAAAAACAAGTGATGATGTTAATACTTTCCAAACTTTATATGAACAGTGATGATGATCAAGAGGTTACTCTATACAAATAGGGTCAGGACATTTATATATGTGAGCTTGGAATAATAATGAATGGGATACATGACATCAATATAAATTTATAAATCTATGAAGTATTAATCCTAATGAAGTATATAATATATTATTAGTTCAAAATTCAACATCTTGAACTAATACTTGAAATATAATAAAAGCATATATAGATTGAGTTTTAGCTTGAGTTTTAGATCATGTAGATATTCAAAGAGGTCATAGTTGAGATATAAATATTTGATATAATAATGATGTAAGAAAATATGATTGAACTTCTCCTTTAGAATGAAATCATTTTAAATGAAATATTTGAGAGTTTATATCTTGGAATTATGCATTAAGTAGTAATGATATAAATAATTTAAATGAATATTTAAGAAAAAGATGGGATTTAGATAAGGTTGCTCCTATAATTTCTTCTTCTTCAATTTCTTCTTGAAGTATTTTACCAGGAGCTAATCATAATATATATTTTAACTATTTAGATAGTTCAGAATATTGAACTTGAGCTTGAATAGATAATTCTTCTTGAAATATTATTTTAGAAAAATGGAATTCTTGAAATTCTTCTTGGAGTGATTTTTCTAGCTTAATTGGAAATTGAATTTTAACTCAAACTGGAGCA
This sequence comes from uncultured Candidatus Peribacteria bacterium, assembly GCA_964586815.1. Lineage (GTDB taxonomy): Bacteria > Patescibacteriota > Gracilibacteria > BD1-5 > UBA6164 > CAWUJK01. The sequence goes on from CAZPIB010000037.1 coordinate 6,333, forward strand.
ACATATTCTTTAAATAATTTAGATTTTGGTAAATATAAAATAACTTTTAATATTTCAGATATTAATGGTAATTTATCTAATAATCATATAACTACATTTTATATAGATAGACCAGAATTAATTATTTCAACTTGAAATATAAATATTTGAGAGCTAAATAATACCACTAATACTTTTAGTGATACAATCACAATAACGGTAAAAACTATTTGAGCCCCTTTTAGGGTTAAATTAAAGAAAAATCAGAATTTAACTCATTCAAGTAATTCTGATTTTATTCCATATTACAATTGAATAGTTTGAATGTGATATGATAAAAATAATGACATAAATTTATTTGATTTCAATAATGATATTATAATGCAAGAAGTACAAAATATAAATACTAATTGAAACTTAAATACTTATACTTACACATTAAAAATATGAGCAATTATTGAGTCACTTCAAGCCTGATGAAATTATAGTTGAAAAATAGATTTTGGGATTGAGTTTGATTATTAGAAAAATATCAAAAAACAAGGGGCTAAAGACCCTTGTTGGTATTAATAATTTTGAATTTATATTTATAATAACAAGGGTCTTTAGCCCCTTGTAAATAATATTTTTTATGAAAAAACAAGTAGTTTTAGTAAAAGGATGAGAAGCAAAAGAAAATTATAAAGATTTTTATGATTTTTTAGAAAAACAAGAATTTACTCCAAATAAAGAAGTTAAAAAAAGATGGAATAGAAACCTTTGAGAATCTTTATGAGAAGATTATGAAGTTTTGGAAGTTCCAATTTCCCTAAAATATTTTGCTGATTACAAATCTTGGAAAATAATGTTTGAAAAAGTTTTTCCATTTTTGAAGTGAAAAGTTATTTTTGTGGGACATTCTATGTGAGGAATATTTTTGGCTAAATATTTTGAGGAAAATAATAAAAAATTAGTAGAAAAAGTTAAAAAATTAATTTTAATAGCTCCACCATTTAAAGATTCAAAACAAGAAAAATTATGAAGTTTTAATTTTAAGAATAAAGAATTAAATAAACTGAATAAAATTTCAGAAAAAATAACTATTCTAGGTTCAACAGATGATTGTATAGTTCCATTTGAAGATTTTTTAGATTATAAAAAAGCTTTACCAAAAGCTAAATTTTTAGAGTTTGAAACTTATGGACATTTTTTAGGGGAAGAAGTGAGCGAGATTATTGAAGAAATAAAAGATACTAATAATTTATAGTAAAAATTATATTATAGTAAAAAGATAGCAAGTAAAATACATATTGTGATCTTAGTTAAATAATAAATTATCATATTATATAATTATTTGTAAAAATAAATCATATATGATATATTAAACTTAATATAATATTACACTTAATATAGTATTAAACTTATTTTTTATGGCTATTTATAAAAAACTTTATCCAGAATACAAAGAATCAGTAAATCAAGAGATTTTAGATAAGTATTCAGAAGAAATTTCTGAGGATTTAAGGAAATATTTAGAGAATTTTCTGAAAAAAAATAATTCTCTAAATCAAATAAAAAAAAATCAAATAAAAAATTGAAATCAAATTTATAAATTTTTTTGATGAATTTTTTGTAATAAAAAATTAGAAAAAATAAACTGAGAATATTTTAAATTTTCAAGAAAAGTTTTAAAAGAAGAAAAAGACAAAATTTTAGATAATACTGAAAATAAAGTAGAAATAAATAATAAAGAAATTTTAAATGATACACAAGTACAAATATTTTTAAACAAACTGAAAAGCAATACATATAATTTAGATGACTGATTAGAAAAAAAAATACTTATTTTTCCAGAAAGGGTAAGGGTGAAAATAGCTAAAATTGCTGCTGAAAATAATTGATGGAAAACTTCTGCATTTATTAAAAATTATGAAATAAAAGATGAAAATGCAAGAATTGAAATAGCTAAAATTGCTGCTGAAAATAATTGATGGAAAACTTCTGCATTTATTAAAAATTATGAAATAAAAGATGAAAATGCAAGAATTGAAATAGCTAAAATTGCTGCTGAAAATAATTGATGGAAAACTTCTGCATTTATTAAAAATTATGAAATAAAAGATGAAAATGCAAGAATTGAAATAGCTAAAATTGCT
>CAZPIB010000038.1:0-8332 GCA_964586815.1 uncultured Candidatus Peribacteria bacterium
AGAACATATTGATTTAGAAAAATTAGAACTCCTTTCAAAAATATATAATAAAAGAGTTATTTTAGAAGTTAATCAAATGATAAAAGATGTTAAAAAAAGAAAGACATAGAAAGAGAATCTGTGAGAAATAGAAAATTTCTTTTTGCTTACCTTAATTCTAATTACAAGAAAAATTGAAAAATAGATGTTAAAAAAATAGTTATTTTAGATGAAGTGAATACAAAAAAAGAAGTCTTATTAGAATCAGAAGAAAATGAAAAAACTATAGAAATAGATGATAGATTATTTTCAAAATGATTAATAGAAGAAACTCTTAATAAAATAAAAAAAGAACTTGTTTTAGATGAAGAAAATTTTAATAAAATTCATCCTTTTTCTTGAAGTAAATTTATAGAATATTTTTGAAAAGATAGAGAATTTTGAACTATTTTCTGAAAAGGTTTAACTTCTGCAAAAGCTATTAAAGAACTTTATTATAAATGAAAAATTAAACTTGATGAATTAAATCAAGAAGAGCAAGAATTATTTAATAAATCTAATTGAGAAATTTGAAGTGCTAGAAAATATATTATTAACTATTTAAAAGCTAAAGAAAATTGAGATTATACAAGTAGTGAAAAAATAAAAAATGAATTTGATGATATTAAATATCCTATTTGTTTTTATGATTATGAAAGTTGTTCTGTTCCCATTCCATTTTTAGATAATACAAGTCCATATCAACACTCAGTAGTTCAATACAGTTTACATAAAGTTTATGAAAATTGAAGAATAGAACATTTTGGATGAGTTTTAGCTTGAACTTGAGAAAAATCAGTTAAAAAAATAGAAATAGAAAATAATCCTAATAAAGTAGATTTTGAAAGTGAAAAAGTAATAATTTGATGATATAAAGATTTATTAGAAGAATTTATAAAAGATATTTGAAATGATTTAGATAAAACTTTTATAGTTTGGTATAAGCCATTTGAAAATACTAGAAATAAAGAAATAGCTGAAACTTTTCCAGAATTAACCACTATTTTTGAAACTATTAATGATAATACTTATGATTTAATGGATATTTTTAAAAAGTGATATTATTATTCTCTAAAATTTAAAGGTTCAAATTCTATTAAATTTGTTCTTCCTGCAATGGTTCCAAGTATGAGTTATGATAATATGGCTGTTCCAAATGGACTTGAAGCAATGCAAGTTTTAAATGATGTAATTAATACAGATAAATATAATTCACAAGAAAAGCAGGAGCAAATAAAAAATTTACTCCTATATTGTGGTCAAGATAGTTTAGCTATGTATAAAATTTATGAAGAAGTATTGAAAAAAATAAACTAATTTTGTTTTTTATTTTTTGGAAATATTTATGAGAAAAATAATTTACAGTATTTACTTATAATATTTATTAAAAAATGGTGTTATTCAACTTAAAAAAGCTAAAACAAATTGGTCTTTTCTGGTAAGCATATTATCTGACCAGTGAGCAAAAGCTCATCATTTGTTACTTGCTCATTCTTCTCTAGTGGCTTCACTCAGTACTGGTCATAACTCTAAGCCTTCATCGTATATTTTTTGTCTAAAGTATTCTGGAACCTCCATTTTATTTGAAAATCAATAGTGTCCTTTTCAAGAACTATCTAAAATATAAACTACTCAAAATAAATAAGCTTTATTCAAAGTCATTACTGTTCAACCCTCCATTCAAATATAAAAATCACACTTATCTCAATAAGTAGATTTGTATTCTTTCATATCTAATTTCTTTTTACAATTTTCTGCTCTATTTTTTGCTCATTCCATATTTTCTTCTTCTGAAATAGGCATATTAGAAATTTCAGAATCAACTTTTAATGTAATTATTTCAATATTTTTATTTTTAAAATAAATACACTTAGAGATTGCTTCTTCTATTGCTGCAATCTTTGGTGGAGATTTTGTTCAAATAGCTATAATTATTTTTTCTTTCATATAATTTTATATATAAAAATGTCTTATATTATTTAATTGTTTTATGTAAAGGAAATAATATTCTATATTTTCTTTTTTCTTAAAAAACTTGGAACATCTAAATCATTAGCTTCTGTTTTATTTGCAGTAGATATAACTCTTGAATCAGAAACTGATTTTCTTCAAAATGGATTAGATTTTGGAATAGATTTTACCTCTTGTGATTTTTTATTTGTATTTTCATCAAATCAAGTAGCAACTACAGTGATTTTAATTTCACCTTCATAATCTTCTCTAATTGTAGAACCAAATATAATATTAGCATCTGGGTCAATAGATTCAGTAATAACTTTTGCAGCTTCATCAACTTCAAACATTGATAAATCTGTTCATCAAGTAATATTGAAAAGTAATCATTTTGCTCAAGCTATAGATAATTCTAAAAGTGGAGAATCAATTGCAGCTCTAGCTGCTTCCATTGCTCTATTTTCACCTGAACCATAACCAATACCCATAAGTGCAGAGCCTGCATTTCTCATTACTGATCTTACATCAGCAAAATCAACATTAATTAATCCTGGTTGAGTAATTAAATCTGAAATACCTTGAACTCATTGATTTAAAACTTCATCAACAATTCAAAAAGCCTCTAAAAGTGGAGTTTTTTTATCAATAATTGATAAAATTTTATCATTAGGAATAGTAATTAAAGTATCAACTTTTTCTTTTAAAGCATCATATCAATCAAGAGACTTACCCATTCTATTTTGACCTTCAAATGAAAATGGTTTTGTAACAACTCAAACTGTCAAAGCTCAAAGTTCTTTAGCTATTTCTGCAATAACTGGAGCAGCACCAGTACCAGTTCATCATCCTAAACCACAAGTAATAAATACCATATCAGCTCAATCTAAAGCTCATTTAATATCTTCACTAGATTCTTCAGCTGCTTTTTTACCAATTTCTGGGTCACTTCAAGCACCAAGACCACCAGTTATCATTTTACCAATATTAATTTTTGTAGGAGCAAGGCTTGAATAAAGTGCTTGAGAATCTGTATTCATTGAAATAAATTCTACTCACTCTAAACCAGCTTCAATCATTCTATTGATAGCATTACTTCAACCACCACCAATTCAAACAACTTTTATTTTTGCTACTGGAGATATACTTCCAGAAAGACTTACCTCTTCTACTCAAGTAGATGCATTAGAAGTACCTGATAATAAATTTTTTAATCTATCTTCTCTTTTTACCATAATTATTTTTTTAAATTTTAAATATATATTTTTTATCTTACTTCTTATTTAGGAGAAAACTAAGGATAAGTTAAGGCATTATTTTTTTATAAAGTTTTTTAAGTGAATCAATAATTCAAGAAAAATTAATTGAAAAACTATGATTATCTTCTCAATACTTATTTGCTAAAATCATATTTCATATAATAGCAACATAAGATGGGTCACTTATTGATTTATCAATCAATTCATCATTTATAGTTGGGATTCAAATAAAACTTGGTAATCTTAAAATATCTTTGGATAATTCTATAAGTCATTTTTCTTTTGAAGCTCAACCTACTAAAATAACTCATTCTGGAAGCATTCACTCTTTTCAAATAGATTTTAACTCATTATTTATAAATTCTAATATTTCTTCATATCTAGCAGTAACTATTTGACTTAAATATTCTAAATCAATATCTGAATCTTCATTATCTAAAATTTTTGATAGATTTAAGTTTTTACTTACTATTTTAACCTCACTTGAAGACAAAGTAGAATATTCTTTTTTTAATTTTTCAGCTATATCAATTGAAACTCTAGCTCAAAGAGCTATATCATTAGTTACATTATCTCAACCAAATGGAATTACTACTGAATGAATTAAAACTCATTCTTCATAAATACTTACTCAAGTAGTAGCAGCTCACATATCAACTAAAACTACACCTAATTCTTTTTGTCTTTTAGTTAAAACTCATTCAGGAGCAGTCATTATATTTGGATAAATATCTATTATATCTATTCATACATCCATTATAGCTTTTTTCATATTATTTAGAATATTACTATTCATTGTAAATATATGAGCTACAACTTCTATTTTTCTAGCTGACATTCCTATAGGATTTTTAACTCCTTGCTCTAAATCAACTGTAAAATATTCTGGAACAACTTTTAAAATTGTTTTATTTGGCATATCTACTCAGGATTTTGCCATTTCAATAACTCTATCAACATCTTCTCTTGTAATTTCTTCTCAATGCACTGCTGTAATTCATTTATTAATAATTACTTCCATACTAGAAGAATTAAATGAAATATAAGCTCAATTTATTTGCTCACCTCACATTTTTTCTGCTTCAATTAATGATTTATCTAAATCATTTTTAAATTCTTCCATATCAAGTATGTTTCATTTTCTTATAGAATTTGATTTTGACTCTCAAACTCAAAGTACTATAAAATTATTATCTTCTTCTTTTAAAAAACTTCATATAACTGTTCTAATTTTATTACTTCATATATCTATTGAAGTTATAATTTTATCAAAATTCATATTTATTATTTTTTACTTAAAAATTAAGCTGTTCAAAATTTGTATACATTTTTATTCTTTTTCTAAAGCCAAAAGAATTAATAATATAACTTTTTTCTATGACAAATTATATTTACTAAAAAACCTTTTTCAATATAATTTTTTAAGTCTTGTTAAAAACTTTTTAAAATTCTAAATTTGAAGCTATTTTATTTTTTTTGCAAATATAATTTTTATATGATAATATATATTTATGTTAAAAATAATTAATAAAAAAAATGATAGTAAGTTTAATAGTTCTAGGGATAATGATTTTTAATGCTTTTTTAGCATTTTATTTTGGTGAATCATTTATAGAAAATACTAGTAATATAAAGTATGCTAGTGTTTTATTGTTATTCTTAATTCAGACAACAATTATATTAATAATAATTCAAAAATTTTATGATAGACCTATTAAACAATTAAGGTTTTTTATTCATAGATTTTATACTTGACAACTAAGATGAGAAAAAATAGAAATAAATAAGTCTATAAATACAGATTTAAATATTATAAGTGATAGTATAGTAGATATACTAAATAGATTAAAAAATATCAAAAATGAATTTATTAAATGAAAGGCTATTAAATGAGAGGTAGAATTAGCAAAAGAAATTCAATGAAGAACTTTTAAGCAAAAATTAATAGAAATACCTTCTTTGGTAGTAATTGCAAATTCTAAACCAGCATGAGAAATAGGTTGAGATTCTTATGATATTATAAAAAATAATGATAATTATTATATTTATGTATGAGATGCAACTGGACATTGAGTATGAGCAGGACTTATAATGATGATGGTAAATTCTCTTATAGCTTGATTTTCAAAAGTCTATATTAAATGAAATCAAATAATGTCAGCAGCTAATGAAATATTAAAACCTAGAGTAAAAGCCAATTTACTTATGACAGTTTTACTTATTAGATGGAATGAGAAACAAAAAAAACTTTTTTTTACTTGAGCATGACATGAATATTTAATGATTTATAAGCAAAAAACAAATAAAACTCATAAAATTAAATCATGATGACTTGCTCTTTGAATGATAAAAGATATTTCAAAATTATTAAAAGAAAAAGAACTATTCTTTGAGGCTTGAGATATAATAGTACTTTATAGTGATTGAATAACTGAAGCTATAAATAAACCTAAAAGAGATTGAACTGAGCAAATGTTTGGTGAGGATAGATTAATGAATACAATTCAAAATTCCCCTAATATGCAAGAAGAAAAATATAAATCAGCAAGAAGTGTATATAATAATATTACTCTGAAATTATCTCAATTTATGTGATATAATCCTATACAACTTGATGATATTACTTTAGCTGTAATTCAATATAAGTCAGAAAACTATGATCCTAACAATGATTTTTCTGAAAATATATCAGAAGAGATGATTACAGAATGGAATTGGAAATAAAAAAATAATATTAGTTTTTATTGAACTAATATTATTTTTAATAAATTATATTAAAATGGTCGGAAATGTGAGACTTGAACTCACAACCCCACGCTCCCAAAGCGTGTGCGCTAGCCAATTGCGCCAATCTCCGATTGCTATAAAAATTAAAACTGCTGTTTAAATAATAAACAAACAGCTTTAAAAAATTTTATTTTTATCTTAATGGTGGGTATGGAGGGATTTGAACCTTCGACCTCACGATTATCAGTCGTGCGCTCTAACCAACTGAGCTACACACCCGTATATATAAATAAAAAAATGGAGCGGGTAATGAGACTCGAACTCACAACCCTCTGCTTGGAAGGCAGATGCTCTAGCCAATTGAGCTATACCCGCTTATTTTTACTTTCCTTATTAAGCAAGAAGAATTTTATTAAAAAAGTTATTTAAGTCAAATCTTTTTAGATTTTATTAATTCTAGAATTAATAAAGTAATTTAATTACTTTATTTTTTTGTTTTTTTAATATAATAATAGTATTATATTTTAAATTAATAAATATGCTTTTAAATCTTTTTTGAAATAAATCTGGTAATATTAAAAAAATAAACATCTGAAAAAAAGTTGTTATTAAAATGGAGGTCATTGAATCTAAATTAAAACTTATTTTAAAAGTAAATGATAAAAGTATTTTATGAAAAGATTCTAAAATTAGACTTATTTCTGAAGTTATTGTTAATGATTCTAGACCTATTAACAAAAGAAAAGTATTATTCAAAAAAGAATTTAAGTTAGAAGATTTATATGAAGTAATTATTGATTTAAAAAATTATAAAAACTATAATTATAGTTGAAAAAAAATAAATATTGATTTATTTGTTGAATTAGTTTTTGATGATGCTATTTTTTTTGATACAAAAATTACAAAAAAACTTGAAGAATTAGTTTTTAAAAAATCAGAAGTATTAAATATTGATTCAAAAAGTATAATTAATCCTAAAGATATTTTTTCATTCTTTGCAAATATAAAAGCCATACCTAATGAAGCTAAAATAAAAGTTTTTTGATTATCTATTATTTGAGCTATAATAATAGTTATTAATACTATGATTTGATTTTATGATCAAATGGTTCCAGAATATCAAACTTTGTTTTATTCTCATTATAATAGTCATTGAGAAAGTTCATCTCCTTTTATGAATTCTCTATATTGAAGTTGAGCTTTATGAGCTTGAATTTGGCTTATGTTGAAAACACAATTAAGAAAATATATGACTTTTACATTTGAAAAAATTGATTTTTTAAGAGATAATATAGATAAAAAATACAATTTAAAAAATTTATTAAATTGATCTTCTAAAATAGATTTAAAAGATGTTGAAGTTAGAATTGTGGCTTGTAATTTAGAGAAAGGACAATATGTTATATGAGACTGAAGTAACAGAAGAACAGTTTCTTTTAAAGATCCAATTAGAGCCTTGGTAGTTTGTAATAAAAAAATAGATTTTATACCAAAATGAGATAATATTTCTGAATATTTAAATCAAGAATTTAGCTTTGAAAAAATGTATAAACAACTTTACCCAGAACAAATTATCTCTTCTAGCCATTGACTTGAAATTTATATTGAAACTCAATTAATTCATAATAAATTAATTGACCAAGAATTAATTATTAAGTCTAATAAATTTAATTATAAAAACTTTTTACAATGATAAAAAATAATTTTGATGATTATCTTAATTTACTAAATTATGATTTTTCAAACTATAAATATATAATTTTTTTATGAAAATCTTGAGCTTGAAAAACTTCATATATTAATGAATTAACACTAAAAAATAAATCATTAAAAAATAATTATAAAAAAATAGATGAAATTTTTAATTTTATAGATTTTGTAAAATACTTTTCAACTTTTTTAAATAAAAGTAATAATTATTTAATTGCTAGTCATATTTCTCCAACATATTTTTATTTTTTTAAAATTTTTTGAAAAATAAAAGTTATAAATTTAGATAATGATTTTTGAAAAATAAAAAATTATTTAATTAATAATAATTACACTTTTTCAGATAAAACCATAAATGATTTCATAAAAAATTATAAGTCCAATTACACAGATTTAGAAATTATCCTAGAAAACTACACTTGAAATAATTTTGATGAGTCTTATGCTAATTTTAATAAGTTTAATAAAATTAAATTGGTTTGAGAGAGGAATAGGTAAATTTTTATAGAGAAATTTCTTCTATCTCTAAATCTGAAATGTCATAATATGTTTTCACTAAGGACCTTTTAGATTTTTTTTAGATAGTAAGTAGAAAACATATTGTGATATAAATCTTTCTATAAAAAATAGAATGAATAAAAAAAGTTTGTAAATTTGATTTTTATATT
>CAZPIB010000039.1:0-8173 GCA_964586815.1 uncultured Candidatus Peribacteria bacterium
AATTATTACAAATAATATTATTTGTAATATATTTTTAATTATATTAATATTATTATTTAGTATTTTTGAAATAAGTTTCATTTTTTTATTTAATATTAAATTTTTTGGCTTTTTTTATTATTTTTGAATATTTTAAAAATGCTAAATCATCCCCTAATTCCATTTTTTGTTTTAATTCTGAAACAATATTTTTATAGTAAAATTTATTTAATTTTTTAGTAAAATTAACTAAATTATCAACTACTATTTTTTCAGAATCTTGCTCTTGCTCACTTGAAATTTTCATAGAAATTGCTCTTAGCTTATCTCTTTTTGCAAGTTCAAATTTTTCAATAATTTTAGTATTTTCTAAAACTTCTTTTAGATCACTTCAAATATTATTCTCAAAAATAATATTTTTTTCAATAAAATCTTTATATTTTGAGTCAAGTAATATATATCATATTGCAATTTCCTCTAATGTAAAATTTTGATTAGAATTTTCTTGTTTTTTCAGAACTCAAAACCTTACTTTTTGTCTATTAATTCTAATAAAATTATCATAAACTATATCAATTTTTATATTTAATATTCTTGATATTTCTTGCAGATAAAAATCTTGTTCTACTCTATCTAAATATGATTTTAATATTTCTAAAAGTTCTTCAAGAAGTTTTTTCTTATCTTCAATACTTGTAATATCAAAGTCAGATTTATTAATGTAATATCCTATTGGGGATAGAGCATTTTTTATAAATTTTTCAAAATCTTCTCCTGTTTTAAGTAGTGAATCAGGATCACTATTATTTGGAATATCAATTATCTTTACTTCAAATCATTTATTTTTTATAGTTTCTAAAGCTAATTTTGTAGCTTTTTTTCAAGCACTATCTCAATCAAAACTTAAATAAATTTTATGAGTTATTCTTTTTAAAACTATCAGATGTTTTTCAGTCAATGCAGTTCCAGAAATAGCAACTGTATTAATAAATCAAGCACTTTGCAAGGAAATTGCATCCATTTGTCATTCAACAATTATTACATAATTTTTGTCTACAATAGATTTTTTTGCCTGAAATAATCAATATAGTATTTCAGACTTATCATACAACTCACTTGCTGGAGAATTCAAATATTTTGGTTCTCAAGAATTTATAATTCTAGCTGTAAAAGCAATAAAATCTCATCTCAAATTTTGAATTGGAAAAATAATTCTTCATATAAATTTATCTTTTCTCCCTGATAAATTTACAAAAATATTAGAGCTTCAAATTTGTTTATCATTATATCATTTATCTTTTAAATAATTAAAAAGAGAGATTCCTGAATCTGAAAAACCAAAATTAAATTTTTTAAAATCTTCTTTTTTCAAACCTCTATCAAACAGATATTTCTGAGCTTCAGAGTTATTTTCTAATGCTTTTTTATAGTAATTTACAGAATCTTTATAAAGATTATAAATATTTTTTTGGACTTTATATTTTTCTGAATCAAATCATTCTAACTTCCTTCCTGTTATTCAAGCTAGTATTTGCAGTGCATCTTTAAATTCTGTATTTTCAATATCCATTATAAATTTCAATGCTCCTCAACCTTTATGACAACCAAAACAATAAGCTAGTTGTTTAACAGGACTAACCATAAAACTAGGAGTTTTTTCAGTATGACCAGGAAAAGGACAAACAGCCTTATAATTAGCTCATGACTTTTTTAATTTAACATACTTGGAGACCAACTCCACAATATCTATAGCATTTTCAAGCTCATCTACTATTCACATAGGATTGTTTTAAAAAAAGGATAAAAAGTTTTGACATTTGTTTGTAAAAAGAGTAACATACATTTGTATTATGATAAAAGAAGTCTCCTAAAAGTGTTGGTGCTTCCGGACGGCTCTTTTTTTTGTCTATTTTTTCTTATATTTTATCATTTCTTTTACTCTAAAATCTCATAAATTCATTCTATATTTTTCTTTTAATTGTTTATATAAAGAGGAAAATCTTTTATTTGGAAATAAAATTCTTTTAAATTTATCTTTTTCAATTAAATACTTAACTGGTTTTATATAATCTCAATCTCCTGAAACTAAGATAATTTTATCAAAATTTTCACTATCTACTAATTTTTTCATCATTTCAAAACAAATATCCACATCAACATTTCATTTTTTCTTCCCTTTCATATTAGAATTATGTTCTCTAAAAATTACAATAAATCAAGATTTTTGTAATCTTGTATATAATTTTTGCTCATTTTCATCTAAAAATCATAAAAAATAATAAACTTCTTCCACGCTAAACTTATCTTTTAAATAAATTCTAAATCTTTTAAAGCTTATTTTCCAATTATCAGTAGAAATTCACATATGTAAATTTTGTCCATCAATAAATGCAATATTTTTTTCTTTTTTCATAATTAATATTTTATATTATTTTCTTTCCTCACATAAATGGAATTAAAACTTCTGGGATTTTTACATCACCTTCAGAAGTTTGGTAGTTTTCAATAATTGTAATCATTGTTCTACCAAGTGCTGTAATTGTTCAATTAAGTGTGTGAGCATATTGAGATTTTCAGTCTGAATCTTTATATTTAATTGCTAGTCTTCTTGATTGATACTCTCAAACATTTGAGCAAGATGTAACCTCTCTATATTTATTTTGTCCTGGCATAAAAGCTTCCAAATCATATTTTTTCATTGCTGGGTTTCATAAGTCTCCTGAACAAATATTAATTTTATTATATGGAATTTTTAGTTCTTGCCAGATTTCTTCCTCTACTCAAACCATAAAATCATGCATTTTTTTACTTTCTTCTCACTTACAAAAAACAACCATTTCCACTTTATCAAATTGATGTCATCTAAGGATTCATTTAGTATCTTTCCCTGCACTTCAAGCTTCTTTTCTGAAACAAGGAGAATATGCAACATACATTTTTGGTTTTGTTAAATCAAGAGTTTCATTTGAGTGATAACTAGTTACTGGAACTTCAGAAGTACCAACTAAATGCAAATTATCATCTTCTGGATTTACTTTATATAATCAATCTTCTTGATCTACCAAAAATCCAGTTCCAAACATAGCTTTTTGTTTTACCATAACTGGAGGCAAAATAGGAGTAAAACCTTTTACTACAAGCTTAGATATTACAAAATTAATTATAGCAAATTGCAGTAAAACTATATCTCATTTCAAATACCAAAATCTAGAACCAGATATTTCTGAACCTTTTTCAATATCTATCCAGTCTTTACTTTTTCATATTTCTGAGTGATCTTTTGGAGTAAAATCAAATTTAGTTGGTTTTAAAAAATTTTCTTCAACTATATTGTCTTGCTCAGTTTCTCAAATTGCAGCAGTTGGATCTAGTAAATTTGGAATTTGATAATATAAAAATTTCCAAGCTTTTTCTACTTGTTTTTGTTTTTCTTCTAAAGTCTCTAATTCAGTTGCTAATACTTTCATCTCTAGTATTTTTTCTGGTCTATCTTCATTTGAAAGAGTTGGAATTTCTTTTGAAACTTTATTTTTAATTGCTCTAAGATCATCAACTTTTATAATTAATTTAAGTTTTTCAGAATCTATTTCAAGAAATTTATCTAAATCTAAATCTAGATATCTTTTTTTAATATTGTCTTTTACACTTTCTCTATTATTTCTAATAATTTTTATATCTAACATTTTTAAAATTTTTATTTAAAATTTAATTAATTCTCAATTTAACTCATAACTTTTTTGTTCCATAGTTTTTTTAGAAATAACTATTTTATTTGGTATGCCAAATAATTCAGCATCTCACATTTTTTGTCCAAATCCTATTTTTTTAGAAAATCTATCATCTAAAATAATATCAGACTTATTTAATTTTAGTTTTTCTATTAATTCTAATGCTGTTTCAAGATTCTCTTCTCAAATTACAGCAATATAATATTTAGCAGGGGCAATATTTTCAGGCCAAGAAACTCATTTTTCTCAAACATATTTCTCAGCAACTAATCACATTGCTCTAGAAACTCAAATTCCATAACATCACATTAATGGAGTTTCCATTTTATTATTTTCATCTAAATATTTAACTCAAAAAGCAGAAGTAAATTTAGTTTCAAGTGGGAAAATATTTCATATTTCAGATGCACAAAATTTATTATATTCTTTATTTTTACATTCCAAACATTCAAAACCTTTTTTTAAATCTATAAGTTCTTCATTAAAATTAGTTTTACAACTAAGGCATTCATAAATAGTATCTTCTCAAATTTCAGTTTTTACTTGAAATTCATGAGAAAATTTATCTGTAAAAGTTCAGCCATCTGCCAAAGCAATTATTGTATCTTCTCAAAGTCCTAACTTTGAAAAAATTCTTAAATATACTTTTTTCATTCACTCATAATATTTTTGAAAATCTTTATCACTAGAATGAAAAGAATAAGCATCTTTCATTAAAAATTCTCTTCATCTTAAAATTCCTGATTTTGCTCTTTTTTCATTTCTAAATTTATTTTGAATTTGATAAACACTAACAGGTAAATCTTTATATGATTGAATAAATTCTCAAACTAAAGGAGTAACTATTTCTTCATGAGTAGAATTAAGGCAGTACTGCTTATTATTTGCTGCAGGCACATGAAAAGCTACATCAATAGTGTCCCATCTACCAGTTTTATCCCATAATTCTTTTGGACTCAAGGCTGACATAAGAATTTCAGAAACTCAATAATTATCCATCTCAAATCTAACTATAGATTCAATTTTTCTTAAAACTCTTAATCAAAGAGTTGTGTAAGTATAAACTCAAGACATAGTTTGTCTTATAAATCCAGATCTAAGCAAAATTCAAGTTGATTTATTATCACTTCCATTTGGAGTTGATTTCAATGTTTTAAAAGGAAAATTAGATAATTTTATCATTTTTAAATTTAATTATTTTTAATAAATATTATTATAATTAATTTTAATAAAATATCTATTTTTTATTTTAATTTTTTAAAATTTATAATAATTCTTTAAAAATATCTTCTAAAGTTTTAAAGACATCTTTTACTTTTTTTTACTTTTTTGTCTTTTTAATTTCCCTCCACTTTTCTGCCTTTTCAATTTCAGTTAATACATACCTAACTTGCCTACTAATATTGGCTTTAGTGTTTTCTGTTGTATTTCAATTATCATCATGAATTGAATTTTTTTTTGAAATAAAAATTTCATTTGAAATAAAAATTTCAAAAGAATTAGAAGTAAAAATATACTTTTTACCTAATTTTAATTGTTCTTTAATAAAGCTAACAATAATAAAAGCAGGGTCATTCATAGTAAATAAGTCTTTATATTCACTACTGTTTAGTATATTATAAATTAAAAGAATATCTACATCTCTTAAATATATTCATTCAGAATTTCATATAGTATTTATTATGTCTTCTATATTTAGAATATCTTTTGGAGTATTATTTTTATCTTTTGTAATTATTTTACTTTCTAAATTTGCACCTTGATTCATATTTTATTTAATTAAAAAATTAATATTTAAATATATTATTGTAAATTTATCTAAAATGTCAACTTTTTTATTTTAAAATAAAAAACCAGATTCTAATCATAAATGATTAAATTCTGGCTACTATATCGTAAATGGTGGGTCATCCGGGGCTCGAACCCAGGACCTTGTCCTTAAAAGGGACCTGCTCTACCAACTGAGCTAATAACCCATTATTGCTAAAGCATTGTATAAAAAAAAATTATCTTTGCAAATTTTTTTTAAATTATTTTTTTAGGTATTAAAATCTTTCAATTATATTCAACAATATTAGTAATATTTCATTTATTATAAATAAAAAAATCTTCTCAAATTTTATAATCAAAATTTCCTTTTACTTTCATTCCATTATTTATTTTATTTAAAATGCTATCTTCTAAGCTTATAAAAGCTTTATTTTTAAATAATTTTTTAATATTTAAAGTATTTTTTTCATCAAATTTATCTAGTGTTTGAGATTTAGAAATATCTAAATCTCCTATTTTTGTTCTTCTAAGTTTTGTAATATATCATCCTGTTCCAAGTATTTGACCTAAATCCATAGCAATACTTCTTACATAAGTACCTGCTGAAACTTCTGCTTTAATTTTTATTTTTGGATAATTATAAGATAATAGTTCTATATTAAATATTTCAATAACTCTAGATTTCATTTTAATATCTTTTCATTCTCTTGCTAACTTATAAGCTCTTTGTCAATTGATTTTTAGTGCACAATACTTTGGTGGCACTTGAATTATCTTTCAAGTAAATTTTTGTTTTAATATTTCTACTATTTTTTCTTTTGTAATATCTTTTTTATATTTTTCTTGTAATTCTACACTTAAATAGTGTACTTTTTCTGCTAAATCAAAACTATCAGTTAGTCAATCAATACTAATTGTAAATTCATAAGTTTTTTTATCTTTTTCTAGATAAGGAATAAGTTTTGTGTAATTTCAAACAACTAAAATAACAGCTCAAGTAGCTAGGGGATCAAGTGTTCAAGTATGTCCTATTTTTTTTATATTAAGCTTCTTTCTAAGGTCTCTAATTATATCAAAACTAGAAATTCAAATAGGCTTATCAATTAAATAAAATCTATTCATAAGTAAATGTTGAAGGACTATTGAGCCATCTAGGACTAGTATCCATTCATTTTATTTCTGGGTAATTTTTTCAAGTATGAGTAAAGCTAAAATTCCTAATATCAAAATAACCTAAGTCAATAAAAACCTTTCCTATAATTTCATTACTTTTAATAAAAGGATTTTGTATACTATTATTACAAGAAAATGAAAAACAAGTTCTTGAATCACTTGAATGATTTCTATTATCTCACATCAAAAAATAATGATCTTTAGGAACTCTAAAAATTCTTTCAACTTTTAGGTTTCTAATTTTTGTATTTCACTTATTTTTATCATTTAAATATTTTTCATTTAATTCTACAAATTCAGTTTCTCAAGATTTTTTAAGAAAAACATCTCCATTTTTGATTTTTAAAGTGTCTCAACCTATAGCAATAATTCTTTTAAGAAAATATTGTTTTTCATTATTTACTCAAGGCTTAAACACAACAACATCTCATCTATTTATTTCTCAATCTTTAATAAAAGGAATATCTAAATAGGAAAATCTATCTACTATAATAAATCCTTTATCAAAGTAAGAACTATACATAGATTGTCCACTTATCTGAAAAGGTTCAGCTATAAAAACTCTAATAATTAAAACAATTATTCAAATAATTATTAAATCTTTTACAAAATCAAAAATTTCTGATTTTACTTTCTTTTTATCCAATTATTTTTTTTAAAAATTAATTAAATTTATTATATTTAAAAATAAAAAAAAACAAGACAATTAATTTAATTTGTAATATTATTCATAAAAAATCCTACTCTTTTATTTGATATTTTTTCAATCCTATTTTGATTATAGCTACTTAAAGGTATGATAGTTTGTAATTTTTCATTTATTTGTACTATATCTTCTCATAACATTTTATTAAAAAATTTAATAAATGCTATTTTTTCATTTATATTTATTGATTTATTTCAATGGTCTTTATTAAATCACAACTCTCCATTTTCTAAATCAATAGGTCAGTCTAATCCATATTGTTGAGGTGTAATATTTACCATATCTATAACTTTATTGGTTTCACTTTGTGTAAGCTTATCGAAACCAATTTTTTGTAAGAAATTTAAAGTATACTTTTTTCTTTTATCTTGCTCTTTAGCTTTCCTATTATTTGTTTCTATTATTTCACTTAAAAGACTTTTTTGTTTTTTTAAAAATTCTTCTTTTTCTTCTTTTTTTTGTTTATAAAATCAATTTACTTTATTTTGAAGATCTCATAAGCTATTAGCTGAAGAAATTCATAATTCATTATAAATCTCAATATTACTATACTTTATTTTTTCTTTAACTTTTCACAAATCAGTATTTTGTAAAATTGCTTTTTCTATAAAATTTAAAATTAATCTAATACTTGAAAGTTTTTCATTCATAGGCTCTAATTCTTCCTTTGTTTCTTTTTCTATCTCCATAAACTCTTTTATTTCATCTGCATTATCAATCCTAGACTCCATTTTATAATCACTTCCTTTTACATTTAAACTCCTTTTATTTCTCCCTGCAATCACCTCAAAACCATCATCAGTTTCTTTCCTTAATA
>CAZPIB010000040.1:0-8024 GCA_964586815.1 uncultured Candidatus Peribacteria bacterium
TTTTTTCTTGAATTTTTATAAAAAAACTGTAATATTAAAAATATTATTTTAGTAAAAAAAATATTTATGAAAATATTTGGAGCTGGGAATGATAAAGATGAAAGTTTTAATAATGATTATTTTAATGAAATAGAAATTTCTAAAAAAAATGATATTATAGAAGACTCAGGTCAAGTTGCCCTTGATATAATAGAAAATCCTGAAGAAATCATTATTATTTCACCAATTGCTTGAGTAGATTTGGATAATATTGATATTTCACTTAAAGAAGATGTGTTAATAATATCTTGAAATAGAAAAAAACCTTTAGAATTGTATTTAAATTGAAGTATTTTGAGAGTTTCTGAAACTTTTTGGGGTAGTTTTTCAAGAAATATAATTTTACCAGAAAATCTAGACTTAGATTCTATAAAAGCTATTTTGGAAAAAAATATTTTAATAATTAAAATTCCAAAATTAAAATTTAAAGGACAATCAATAAATATAGAAAAAATAGATAATTAACCATAACAAATGTTTTTAAAAAAAAAGAAAAAAGAAACTACTATAAAAATAGACAAGCTTGTTACTTGATTTATAATAGGATGAGCTGTGGCTTGACTAATAGGTTTAAGTAAGACAAAAAAATGAAAAGAAATTACTAGAAAGGTAACTAGAAACTCAAAAAGCATTTTTTGAAAAACTAAAGCAAATTTATGAAAAATAATGATAAAAATAATTAAATTTACTAAAAATGATAAAAATGATTAAAAATATTACTATACTTCTTATTTTTTTTATATGAATTTTTATTTTTTCAAATTCTTACTGATTAAAAAATACATCTTGACTAGAGGATAATATTTTTCAAGAAGCTATAAATAAAAATTTTAAACCAATTGATAAAAGAGCAGAAACTTTTTTAATAAACTTAAATAAAAATAAAAATTTTTGTTTTTGACCAGAGAAGCAAATGAATTTTATTGAGTGTGTTAATTATATAGAAAAAATTTTTTCTATATATTCATATGAATTTGTTTTATGAGAAAATGGATATGCTAAAGCTTGTGAAAATTCTTTGCTTGAAGTTATAAAAAAGCAAAAAAATAATGCTATTTCAGCTATATCCTCTAAAACTATTTTAGACAAAAGTTCAGAATCTAATTCTTGCAGTGCATTATATAAATTTAAATTACAAATATATAAATCAGTAGCCTTTGATATTTTGAAAAAAAACAAATATACTATTCTTAGGGATCAGCATAAAAAATATATACAAGAAAATAGAACTAGATATAGTAAATTATTGAATTTAATAAGAATTAATATTTGATATATTGAAAAAATATGGAAAGCATGGCCTAGTAAAACAAAAAACTAATAAGATATTATCTTATTAGTTTTTTATATTAAATTCAATACTATTAAAATTTTTTGAAACATTTTCTATAAAAAAAGGTCTTATTGTAATTTCCGCATTACTAATTGAGTTTTCATTTATAAGTTTTTTTTCAGCTTCTCACTTTGTAAGTCAACTAATACTTTGTTTAAGTCTTCTTATGTAATTATCATTTTTATTTAAAAAATTAAATGCTATATTATATTCAATCTCTACTGTAGCTCTCAATTCAAAAGGATTATTTCTTCTATATAAAATTCATTTTTTTGAATTAATATTTATTTTATTATCTATATATAATAATTTTTCTCTACCTTTTAATATATTATTTTCAATTCATCTTCTCATCCTTGAAATAATAGAATGTAGATTAAAAATATATGTTTTAATTTCTATATTTCAAGATATTATAAAATATTTTATTTTATCTCATTTCTTTAAATTAGGTGTTTTTATATCTAAATTTGAAAATTTATAAATATCATCTATATGTAAAATTTGATATTGAGAATTATTTATTTTGTTTATATCCTTTACATGATTTTGAATTTTTGTAATTGCTTCTTTTTTTAATTTTTCTCTAAATATTTTTTTTGCATTTTTTAAATCACTTTCTGATAATATATTTTCAAAATTATCTTTTCATCAAGTCATTTTTCAATCTATTTTTGCATAAATATTCTCCTTATCTTCTGCTTCTAATCATGGTAAAATTAAAAGTATATTTTCTACTTTAGTATTTCATCTTTTTCAAATAATTTGTCAATTTACATCTCTTAAACTAGCTATTACTTTTGTTTCAAACTTTCAAGGAATAATTGTTCAAGCTTTATTTAAAGTTGCAGCTGGGATAGTTATCCAGTTTTTTGTTTCATAAATAATTCAATCTTTTGATAAAAGTCTAGTTTTATTTCTTAGTTTAACTTCAGTATTATATTTATTTATAAATATAACTTTTCATGATGCTCTGTATTTTTCTTTTTGAGCAACTCAAGTAGTAAAAATTTTATTACTAAGACTTATTGTTTTATTAATTTCTTCTAATTTAATTATATTTGTATTTAAATTATTTCCAACAATATTTTCTTTAAAAGTAAAATTTTGAACTCTAGTTTTAACTTGTACATCAGGAGATATTTTTACATAGGTTTTATTTAAGGCAAATAAAAACACATATGAAAAAATAGAAATAGTTATTAAAAGAATGGAAATAAATACAAGTAAGTTTGATTTTTGCTTATAATATTTTAGAAATTTTTTTCTAGGATCTATATGGTTTTTCTTTTTAAGTAAAAAATTAAGTAAACTATTTAATATTTTTTTTATTTCATAAATGAAATATTCAAAAAAACTATAATTATATTTTAATATATCTTTATTTTCAATAAAATCAGCATTTTTTATTAAATTATATTTAATTCATATTTGTTTTCATATTTTTTTTGATAAAATATCTGTTGTAGTAATTACAATTGTATTATCAGAAAAAAAATCTTTAATGCTTTTTAATGCTATTTTATTATATAATATATAATGTCCGAAAGGAAATTTTAAAATTATTTTTTTATTTTTTTTATCTCTTGATTCAATTTTATTAATTATATCAAAAGTATTATCATTTTTATGTATTTTTATCATTTACCTTAAAATAATCAAAATCTAAATTTACATTTTAATTATATAGACAAAAAATAAATACCAAAAAGTTTTTTGATATTTATTTTTAATAAAATACTTTATATAAAAATATTTTTATATATAATATATATTATATTAAGATTAAGATAAATAAATGATAGAATCATCAAAAAAACAAGACTCATCTAGAGTTGTAACACCAACTGAAAAAAAAGAAGACAAAATTGAAAATTTTTCTAATATTCTTAGGCCTTTGAAGTTGGAGGATTATATTGGACAAGAGCTTATAAAAAAACATTTATCTGTTTCTATTGCTTCAAGTAAGATTAGGTGAGAAAGCCTTGATCACATTCTATTTTATGGACCTCCTGGGCTTTGAAAAACAACTATTTCAAATATTATAGCAACTGAAATGTGAGTTTGACTAAAATCAACAAGTGGACCAGCAATTGAAAAACAATCTGATTTAGTAAGTATTTTATCAAATCTAGAACAAGGAGATATTTTATTTATTGATGAAATTCATAGACTCAGGCCACAAATTGAGGAAATTTTGTATACTGCAATGGAGGATTTTGTTATTGATATCATGGTTGGATCTGGAACTTGAGCTCAGTCAGTAAAAATGCCATTAAAACAATTTAGTTTAGTATGAGCAACTACAAGACTATCTTCTCTTTCTAGTCCTCTTAGAGATAGATTTTGAAATGTTTTAAAACTAGATTTTTATGATGAAAATGATTTAGCTTTGATAATTAAAAATAATGCTAAAAAATTAGAATTAAATATTTGAGAAAAAACTCTTGAAATAATTGCAAAAAAATCAAGATGAACTCCTAGAATATCAAATAGATTATTAAAAATAGTTAGAGATTATTCTACTATTTGAAAAAATATCACAAAAACAGAAGTTTTAGAAGAAGTTTTCTTTGATATCTGAATTGATAAATTATGACTTGATTACTTAGATAGAAAATATTTAGAAACTCTACACTTCAAATTTGGTTGAAAAGCTGTTTGATTAAATACACTTTCAAGTGCAATTGGGGAAGAGGAAGCAACTTTAGAAGATGTAGTAGAGCCATATTTACTTCAAATTTGATTTATAGAAAGAACTCCAAGAGGTAGAATTGTTACTCTTATTTGAATTAATCATTTAATAAAAAAATAAAAAATGTCTATTTGGCAAACAAAAAAATGGCAACAAATGCTTAAAAAATCTGGACAAGTTTCAGAATTTTTTGAGATTAATAATATTTTTATAGAAAAAAGAAGTATTTGACTTTGAGAATATGGATTATTTATTTTATGATTAGATAAAAATCTCTTAAATAAAAAAATTATAAATAAACTCTTAGAGTTATCAAAAAAAGAAAATGTACTATTTATGCAAATTGAAATAATAGATTATAGTAATATTGAAACATTAGGTAGTTTTAAATCTCTTATAAATACAAGAAAAGAACATAGATGATTTAATAAGTGATATTACAAAAAATTTATAACTCCATATACAGCAATAATAAACTTAGAAAAAACTGAAGATGAAATTTTATCAAATATGAAGCCAAAATGAAGATATAATATAAAACTTGCAATTAGAAAATTAGTAGAAGTAAAAATAGTTGAAAAAAATAAAAAAAATACAAAAGATTTTTATGATTTAATGCTCGAAACAACTTCAAGAGATAATTTTTCTTGAAATAGTTTAAGATATTATGAAATTTTTTTAAAAAACTTAGAAAATTCAAAGCTTATTTTAGCAAAAAAAGATTGAGTAGTTATTGCTTGAGCAATATTTATTTTTGATAAAGAGGTTAGTATTTACTATTATTGAGCTAGTAGTTCTAAAAAAGAATACAGAAATCTTATGGCCCCATATTTAATTCAATGGGAAGCTATTAAATATGCAAAATCTATTAATTCGAAAATATTTGATTTTCTTTGAGTAGCTAAACCAAATAAAAAAAATGATCCCCTTTTATGAGTTACAGAATTTAAGAAAAAATTTACAAAAGATATTATAAAAGTAAGTGAAAGTTATATTTTTATAAATAAGACAATATTATTTTATATAATAAAATTTTTAAAAAAACTTAAAAAATAATTTTATTTATTCTTTAAGTTTTTTTATTTTTTTATTTTCTATCATTTCTAAATGTTTCTTTTGTTTATCTGATTTTTTATTTTCCTTATAAATCTCTTTTTTCTTTTCCCGCTGAGCTTCTATTTTATCTATATCTTCCATAGATTTATTTATCTTATCCACTACTATTTGTCTTGGTTTAGAATACTTTTCTCTACTCACTTGTAGTATCTTTTTATATCTAGTGTCAAATACTTCTGAATTTTTTGAATGTGGTGGAAATGTATTAGCAGAAAATATAGGGGAAGGCATACCATCAATAAGCTGCTTTAAATATATCTTATATTTAGATAAATTTGTTAAATCATCTTCTGAAACACTAGCAGCTCATAAAACATCTTTTAAAATTGTAGCATCATGATATCAAACTTGAAAAGATATAATACTTCAAACATTACCAAAAACAGCTCATTTTACAGATTCTTGCATTTGATCAATATATTGATTTGCCATTACTAGATTAAGTTTATATTTTCTAGCCTCACTCAAAATAGTTGCAAAAGAATCAGTTGCAAAATTTTGAAACTCATCTACATACAAATAAAAATCAACTCTTTTTTCCTCAGGAATATCAGCTCTACTCATAGCATCCATTTGAAATTTTGTAACCATCATTGCTCAAAGAAGAGCTGAAGCATCTTCTCATATCTTTCATTTACTTAAATTTATAATAACAATTTTTTTATTATCCATTGCCCATCTTACATTGAAAGTGTTTTTACTTTGACCTAAAATATTCCTAAGAATACTACTAGATAAAAATTGTCCTACTTTATTCAAAATAGGTCAAGAAGCTTCTACTTTTTGATTTGGAGCCATTTTTGCAAATTCATGAGTCCAGAATTTTTTTACTATTGGATCTGTTATTTTATTTACAACTTTATTTCTAAAAACATCTGAAGTCAACATCAAAGGGATTGAAATAAGTGTTGTATTTGGATATTCTAGTAAAGCTAAAATAGTATTTCTTAAAATATGTTCTAATCTAGGCCCCCAAGAATCACCAAAAATTTTCTTAAAAATACCAACTAATCCAGAAGATACAAGTGGTCTATGTTCTGCTTTAACATCTTCAAGCATATTAAATGCTATTGGCCACTTAGTATCAGAAGGATCAAAAATAATTGTAGAGTTTGTTCTAGATTTTGGAATATGTCCAATAACTGCTTCAGCTAAATCTCCATGAGGATCAATAACAGCTACTCATCTACCTTTTTTAATATCATCTATAATCATATTTTCTAGAAGTACAGATTTTCACATACCTGTTTTTCAGATAATATAAATATGTCTTCTTCTATCATTTGGTCAAATACCAAAACTCATATCTGTTCCTCTAAAATTTGTTTTTCAAACTGGTGTTAAATCAGTTTTAGGTGTTATATTATCAGTTAAATCTGGATCAATAATTGGCAAAGTTGAAGGTGGTTCAAAAGCTCTAGCACTAACCCAATTTATTCAAGGAGTTTTTACATAAGTTGTTGGGAAATGCACAAGTCCAGAAATCTCTCAAGTATTTAAAATAAAGCTATTTTTTCAAATATTTCTATTTTTTATATCAGAAATAATTTCAGGATTATTTGTTATACTTTTTAATTTAAATTTATTTTGCCCAGGACCTGAAAAAATTCAAAGAGTAGAAAATACTTCTTTTATAGTTGATTTAGAATCAATCCTATCTACACTTGCTGAGATAATATTTATACTTACTTCAAATCATGGTTTTTTTATTTTTTCTAAAAAATTTTTAGGAATTTTTACTCAATTTTTTATTCAAGATTCTTCTAAAATTTCTTTTTCTTCTTTTATTTGTTCTCCAAATTCTTTATTTTCATAATTTATTTTTTCTTCGGAATTTTTTGGTATAATAAAAGAAAATAAAAATTTAATAAATTTAAGTGGGTAAATTATAAAAATATACAATAAAACTCTTAAAAATATTTTTTTATCTTCCAAAAATATTTCTTTAACAAATTCTGGATAGTTTGAAGCTAAAATTTCAGCTTTTTTTCAAATATTTTTTTTCCATTTACTATCTTTAACTGGCTTAAAGTTAATCTGAAAAGTATTTATTGAATATTTTGAAGATGTATTTAATGCAGAAGTTATAGAAGAATATGGATCTACCATATCTTTACTACCTTCCTCTTGAAGTTCTGTAAAACTTTTTATTGGATATAAAAAATGTTTTGAATTTATTACTTCTCAAATAATGATTTTATTATTTGGAATTTTTTCAAGATAATCTCCAACCTCAATTATTTCTATATCATTAAAATGTGCATAAATCTGATTTTTTAAGAAATTTGTATATTTTTTTGGAGATATAATAAAAAACCTAATTCTTGAAGAAATTTTAGTAATTTCAAAAGAAAAACTAGAGTCATCATGTTTTTCATTAAAATCTTCAAATACATTATGTATTACAATTAAAATATGCTCAAAAACTCAAGGTCATTTTAGATTATTTTTATCTACAAGAATTTCAAAAATTTGTTTATTCATTTTTTATCCCTCCTTTAATATTCCTTATTTAGGAAAAAATATAAATTTATTTATTAAATCTAATATAACATAAATAGTAAAAAAAACAATAAAAAATTTGCTTTTTTAGCTAAAATATATAAAATTTTTTTGCTTCTAAAATTTACTTTAAAAATATTTATGTGAACTAAATATAGTAGTAAACTTTATACAAATTAATAATAAAAAAATATCATGGCTGCAATTAAAGGTTATATAAAATTACAAATTGCTTGAGGACAAGCTAATCCAGCTCCTCCAGTAGGTCCAGCTCTTGGGCAATACTGAGTACCAATTCAAGAGTTTACAAAACAATTTAATGATAGAACTAAAGATAAA
>CAZPIB010000041.1:0-4333 GCA_964586815.1 uncultured Candidatus Peribacteria bacterium
CATAAGTTTTATATATTTTTTTAATTACTGCTTTATTGTAATTAACTACAATATCTCATTTTCTAGCAAATGTTTTTGAGATTTTTTCTAAAATAATAATTAAGTTAATATTTAGATATTTTGTTAGAATTCAAAGTAGGTAAGTATTATCATATTTGTCTGCTATTTTTAAATCTAAAATATTAAATCATTCTAACTTTTCTTTTGATTTCTCTGTCCATTTTTTATTTATAATAATTGTAGCTCAATCTACTAAACTAGGGATAGATTTTTCTAAAGATTCAGAATTAAAAGCTAAAATTATATCAATTTTTTTAGTTAAATATTTTTCATTTTTATCAGAAATAAAAACATCAAAAAAATTTATTCATCCCTTTATTCTAGATTCATATTCAATATCTGTGATTATATCATACCCTAACTCAATAAAGAGTCCTGAAATTATATCAACTGTTGAATTTACTCACATTCAAGCAGCTCATGTTATTCTTATATTTAAGTTCACTTTATTTTTATTTTTAATTAATTTATATAATTATATGAGTTTTTAATTTTTTTCAAAATAAGAATTTTTTTTTGCAAAAAAGAATTTTTATTTTAATATAATCATATTAATTATATAAAAATAAAAAATGAAAATAGATAATATTACATTGGCATTCTCAAATAAAGTAGTTTTGAGAGATATTGATTTAGAAATAAAATCAGGAGAATTTGTATTTTTAATTGGTTATTCTGGTAGCTGAAAAACAAGTCTTATTAGAAGTATTATTGGAGACTTTAAGCCTAGTAAAGGAGATATTATTCTTGATAATACAATGTCAGTTTATAAAAACTCTAATGATAAAATTTTAGATGAATATAGAAGGAATATTTGAGTTATTTTTCAGGATTATAAATTAATGGAATCAAAAAAAGTATATGAAAATGTATCTTTTGCCATGGAAGTATGTGGTTATAAAGATGATGAAATTAGAAAAAAAGTACCAGAAGTTTTAAATAGAGTTGGACTTTTAGTTAAAAAAGATAAATTTGTTCAAGAATTATCCGGAGGTGAAAAACAAAGAGTAAGTATAGCTAGAGCATTAGTTAGAGAGCCAGACTTAATAATCTGAGATGAACCAACAGGTAATTTAGACCCTGAAACAGCTAAGTGAATTATGGATATTTTTGAAGAATTAAATGCTTCTTGAAAAACTATAATTATTGCAAGTCATGATAAATCTATAGTTGATAGAATGAATAAGAGAGTTATTTCTTTTAAAGAAAAAGAAGTTTTTTCTGATACAAATCCAGGCAAATATAATTTAGATTAAATTAAATATAAATTTAATTCATATTTTTTTGTTTTGCAAGATTAGTAACTTTTAAATAAGAATGCTTCATATCTCTAAAATTATTATGTATATTTCTTTTAGTTTCTTTTGTATTTCAAAAAATTTCCCTATTTCTTAGAGAGCTAAAGTATTTATTAGAAAAGTATAAAAAATTATTATAATTTTTTATTATTCATAAAGTTTGATAATATCAAAACCTACCATTTTTATATTGCTCTAAAATAGCATACTTGATTTTTGGATTTATAGATTTTAAAATATTAAATTGTCTTTGATATTTAATAGTTTTTAAATTTGGATTTTGAAGCTCTATAAAATTTAGTTTTATTTCTTGTAATCCTGTTTGTGTATTGATTAAGCTTTCAAAAAAACCAGCATTTGAATTTTTAATATTTCCTATTGAAAAAACAAAAAGTAATAGTATAATATTTATATATATTTTATTCATAATAGTTTTTATTAAATTATTAAAAAATAAATTATTTATATAATAAATAAAATTAAACTAATGTCAAATAATTTTTATAATGTTTTAGGGGTAGATAAAAAAGCTAGTTGAGAAGAAATAAAAAAAGCATATAGAAAAAAAGCTATGCAATATCATCCAGATAGAGCAAAATGAGATAAAAAAAAAGCAGAAAGTAAATTTAAGGAGATAGGGGAAGCTTATGAAACATTATCTGATTCCTCAAAAAGAAAAAACTATGATATGTTTGGTTCAGCTAAATCAAATCCTTTTTGAGGAGGCTCAAGCTATTCAACTGGGTGAAAATCAGGTTTTGAAGATATATTTTGATGAGCCTGAGGAAATAACTCTAGTGGTTTTTGAGGATGATGATTTGAATTTAATATGGAAGATTTATTTGGGGGATGAGACTCTAGGACTAAAGCAGAAACTAAAAAAGAAAAAAAACCAGAAACTCTAGATTTTGAAAAAACTTATGAAATTCCTTTTTTTAATTTTCTTTTAGGTTGAAATATTGAAGTTAGATGAGTATATGGTCAAACTAAAACTATTAAAATTCCTGAAGGAACTAAACCAGGAACTAAAATGAGAGTAAAGTGATTTTGAAAAAAAGAACCAGGAAGACCTGATTGAAATCTACTTATAAAGCTTGAAGCAAAAATGCCAAAATATATCTCTGATATGGATAAGCAAATGCTTGAAAGAATTAGAGAATGAATTGGTTATTAAAAAATATTTTACTATTTAATTTTTTGTAAGTTTTTTAGCATATATCATCCCTTTAAGTTATATCATCTTTTTTCATAATAAGCTCTTACTCAAACTCATGCAATTACAGCTATTTTTTTAAATCAATTTTCAAGTGCTATTTTTTCAGATTCTTTAATTAATTTTTTCCCAAAACCAATATGTTGACCAAAACTACTACCTTTTTCATGAACTGAAAGTTGATCTCAAAATGTATGAATTTCTCTTACTAAAGCACATCATTCAAGTTCTGGTAATATATTTATAATATTTTTATCTAAACTTGGTAATCTTAATCTTAGTAAACTAAAAATAGTTCTGTCTTGAGGGTCTTCAAAAGTTAAAAAATATTCTTTTCATTTAGATGCCTTGTATTTAAAAGTATGTAATATAGCTTTTTTTGGGTCATTTTTTCATTCTCTTATTTCTCTATATCTTGTATCAAGTAATTTTACTCCTAATTCTTTAATTCTTTTTTCAACAATTTGTCTAAGATTTGCAATAAGTGATCCTTCAAGAATTTGGTCAGCAGGGATATCTCTATAAGTTCTATTAAGTCTTACATATTCTGGGATCATCATTTGTAATTCTGAAGTAAGATTTATTAGAGTTTCATCATCATAAGCTTTGAATTTTCAGTCCTTCCAGATTTGAGTTAATTCTGATTTATCAGTAACCATCATTGGATAAATTTTTAGTTCATCAGGCCTAAAATCTGGATTATCAAAAACTTCTTTTAATGCCTTTTTATCAAGCTCTGGAGTTGAACCAACTAAATTCGGCATCATATGAACCACAACTTTAAATCAAGCATCTTTTAATAGTTTTGTTGCTTCTATACTTTCTTTATTTCAATGTCATCTTTTATTAATCTTATTGATTTCATCAATTGTTGTTTGATATCCTATCTCTACTCTTGTGACTCAGTAACTTCTAAGTCTTTTTATTTCTTCTAAATCTATCCAATCTGGCCTTGTTTCAATTGCTATTCAAATAACTCTTAACCTTGAATTTTCATTTATTTTTTTTGCTTGCTCTAGAGTTTGAGAAAGATTTGCTTTATATCATTGTTTTATCTTAAAAGTTGCAAATTTATCATTATCAAAATTTGTTTTTTCAAGAAATACTTTCATATCATCATATGTATTAAAAGCATCATAAATAGCCTTTATAAACATTTCTTGATAAGGTTTTGGGTATACAGACCAAGTTCCACCAATAATTCTAATATCATTTTTTTCTATTTTATGACCTGTTATTTCAAGAGCTCTAAGTCTATTATGGATTTGCATAATAGGATCAAAATTATTTAAAACTGCTCTTTGAACAGCTGGTTCATTTGGAATATATGATTTTGGTAAACCTTCAAAAGTAGGACAAAAAACACACTCTCAAGGACATCCAAAAAATTTTGTTAATAAAGAAATAACAGTTACACCTGAAAGGCTTCTTATTCATCTTTTCCTAAGAATCTTTTTGAAAAATAAATTTTCTTCTAAACTAAAATCAGAAGTTAATTCTTCATATCTTTCAATAAGTTCTATAGATTGAAATGGTTTTGCTACTTTATATTTTTTATATATTATATTTTTTAATTTTGCATAATCATTTTTTGAAAAATTTTGTGGGTCTTTTTTTGTTGCATTTAATCAAGATTCTAAAAGCTCATCTAAAATTTTTATTTTATTTTTTATTTTTATAATATTTGCCATAAAGATATTTTATTTTTTATTTTTATTAATTATATATAAATTTTAATAAATGCAATAAAAATAGATTTAAA
>CAZPIB010000041.1:4433-7948 GCA_964586815.1 uncultured Candidatus Peribacteria bacterium
TTTATTTAAATCAATCCATGATTTTCCAAAATTTCTAAAATATTTTTATTTAAATTTTTTTCTAAGTTTTTTTTTGTAACTTTAGATAAATTTTCAACACTTCAAAATTCTTTCAAAATTTTTTTTCTTGTTTTTGGTCATATTCAAGGAAGACTTTCCAGAATATTTTTTTTATTGCTTTTACTTCTAGAATTCCTATTAAAGTTTATAGCAAATCTATGAGCCTCATCTCTAATTTTTTGAATTAATCTAAGTTCTAGACTATTTTTTTCTAAGTTATATTCTATAAAATTTCATTTTTCAATTTTGTACAATATCTCTTCTTTTTTTGCAATTCAAATTAGTTGAATACTTTTTTCTAAGTTTTTATTTTTAAAAATTTCATAAACAGAGCTTAATTGAGGCTTTCATCAATCAATAATTATTAAATCTGGATAATTTCAAAATTTTTTAATCTCTAAAATTCTTCTTTTTGCTATTTCTCTCATAGAGTCAAAATCATTTATTTCTTGTTGTTTTAAAGTTTTTAATCTAAACTTTTTATATTTAGAGTAATTAATTTTTCAGTTTTCTATAATACTTCTACTAGCTACTGTATGAGTTCAAGAAAAATGAGAAATATCATTACATTCAAAAATAATATCAAAATTGATTATTTTGAAATTTAGAGTTTCAAGTAAATTTCTCATTGTTTGCTTTGTGAAGCTTTTTACTGACATGCTTTCAATATGCTTTTTATATGCAAATTCATATATATTTTTATAACACATTTTTAATAAATCTTGTTTGATTCATATTTTTGGAATTTCTATTTTTATATTTGAAAATATTTTTTCTTTTAGTTTTATATTTTTTGAAATTAATAGAGTAGGTTTTTTTATTTTAGGATTTTCCAAAATAGATTTTAGATAGTTATTTTTTACAAAACTCTCCAAAATAAATTCTAAGTTTTCTTTAGAATTATTTTCTATTTCAAAAGGGTAAAATCAAGTAATTTTAGAATCTCTAATTTCAAGTTTTCAAATAAATGTTTTTTCAAATTTCTCTAAATAATTTACTATATCATAGTCTCATAAAATTCATTCTCTAACAATTTGTTTTTCATCAAGTATTTTTATACTTTCAATTTGTTTTTTTATTATTTCAGCTCTTTCAAATTTATGAGATATTGAAAATCTCACCATTTGCTTTTTTAATTCTTTGATTACTTCTTTATAATTTCATTTCAAAAAAAGTTTTATTTTTTCTAGTTTTTCGAAATATAAAATTTTAGCTAATTCTTTTTTATTTCATAAATTTGCTCCTTCAAATAAATACTCATCTAAATTATAATTTGTTTTATTTTTAAAAAAATTATGTTTTCATATTCAATAACCAAAGACTTTTTTTAATACTTTAAGTATATTATCTACATCATTACTAGAAATATAAGGACCAAAATATTCTCAAGTTTTACTTTTTATTCTGACTTTTATCACTTTAGGAAACTGCTCATCTGTTATCTTTATATAGACATGATTTTTACCATCTTTCATTAAAATATTATACTTTGGAAGATGCTGCTTTATTAAATTTGTTTCTAAAATTAAACTTTCTATTTCATTATTTGTAATAATATACTCTATATTTTTTATGTTATCAACCATTTTTTGCTTAGCAAAATTTAGTTTACTTTTTCAGTTAAAATATGAACTTACTCTTGATTTTAAATTTACCGATTTTCATACATAAATGATTTTTCAATATATATCAAAAAACTGGTAAATACCAGGATTTTTTGGAAGTTTTTTTATTTTATCTCAAATCAATTGTTCCATTTTTATTTTCTATTTTTTCTAAAAAATCTTCTTGTAATTTTTTACTTAATTCATTTTGAGCTTCTTTTTTTTCTAAAGAATTAAAAGAAGATTTATCTTCTCATAAATAATTTTGAACCATTCATCATAAAGTATCCATCATTAAATCAAATTTATTTTCTTCTTCATTTATATCTATTTGACTAGTTATATCTTCTATTTTATCAACTATTTTGTAAGGATTATCTGCATCACTCAAAACTATTTCTTCTCATCAATCCTTATAAATTATTAAGTCTCATTTTCAAAAAATAGTGTCTGATATACCATTTTTTTCTACTCAAACACCATCTACATGTTCATAATCTATATTTGTTGTAGAAGACTTAAGTAAAGACCATTTTAATTTTGTAATACTTGATTTACTGAGAATTAATGCATCATTATACCAATTTAAAATTTTATAAATTATTATTATATAAACTAATACTAAATATATTTGAAAATATATAAAACTAATTTTTTCTTGTAATAAAGCAGAATTATAAAATAAAAATACTGGAATAAAAACTCAAAGCAATAAAGCAAGTATAATATCATTAATTACCTTTATCCAATGTTTATGAAAAACCTCAGTAATTTCTTGTCACTCAGGTATATATTTTTTAAAAAATGTTTTCTCAAATGTATTCATCAATTTGTATACAAGGGGCTAAAGACCCTTGTTAGTATTAGAATATTAATAAGTTTACTATAACAAGGGTCTTTAGCCCCTTGTATATTTTTAAATTATTTTTTTATTTTAAAATTAATTTAACAGGACAATGATCACTTCAGATAATTTCTGTCATATATTCTATATTTTCTACATCGCAGATTAATTCTTTATTTACTACAAAATAATCAATTCTCCACCCGACATTATTTCCTCTAGCTCCTGCTCTATAACTCCACCAAGAATAAGTATCTAATTGATCAGGATAAAAGTATCTAAAAACATCAATATTTCAATCATTAATAAATACTCAAATTTTTTCTCTTTCAATTGGTAAAAATCAAATAGAATTCTTATTTTGTTTTGGTCTAGCAATATCTATTTCAGTATGACAAATATTAAAATCTCATGTAATAATTATTTGTTTTCACTCAGATTTTAATTTTCTAGTATATTCTCATAAGTGAGTATAAAAATCTAGCTTATAGCTTACCATCTCAGTTCAATCTGCTCTTGTTCATCAGTTTGGAAAATATCAGTTCATTAAAATTATATTTTTTCAGTTATAAGAAAATTCAATTTCAGTAAACCTTCAATCAGTATGAAAATGTTCAATCTTTCAAAAATTATTTTTTTGTGAAATTATTTCTATTTTTTTTCTGTAAAAAATAACAGTTCAGGCATAACCTGCTCTTTTTCCAGAATGCCAAATATATTTATATCACTTTATTTCTCAAAGATTTTTATCTTTTAAAAATTGGTCTTCAAAAGCTTTTGTTTCTTGAATACATAAAATATCAGGATTTTGTTCTTTTATAAATTCTTTAAATCATTTTTTTGCAACTGCTCTTATTCAATTTACATTCCAAGTGATTATTTTAAACATATATATAAGTAAATTACTATAAATTTTAATTATTTTAATTATTAACCATTTAAATTAATTAATTAACTAAAATCTTACACAAAATATACTTATTTTTTGAAATTTAGCTAACTAATTT
>CAZPIB010000042.1:0-7939 GCA_964586815.1 uncultured Candidatus Peribacteria bacterium
TCTAGTTTTGTTTCTTGGTTTTCAATTGTTTGATTAGCAGTATCTAGTTTTGTTTCTTGGTTTTCAATTGTTTGATTAGCAGTATCTAGTTTTGTTTCTTGGTTTTCAATTGTTTGATTAGCAGTATCTAGTTTTGTTTGTACTTTTGCTTTTTCTCCTTTTAAACTTAATTTTTCTCCTCTTATTTTTGAATCTTCTGTTTTTAAATCTGTATTTTCTGTTTTTAAATTTATTATTTCTAATTTATTACTTAAAATATTTTTATCAATACTTTTATCAGTATTGTCTTCAATATTTCTTCTAAAATTGTTTTCAATATCTTTTTTAGTAATATTATAATACTTAGTACTAATTACATCAGTATTAGATATAGATTTAATTTCTATTAAATTTCATTTAATACTAATAGATCTTATTCAGCCTGACTTTATAAGACTTAAATCTTCTAAATCAGTATACTTTGGTAATTTATCTTTAAATAATTTTTGATATTTTTCATAAGTCTCCTTTATATTATCTGCATTAATTGCATTAATAGTGAATCATTTTTCTAACATTTCATTTTTAATTTCTGTTAATCATTCCATAGCTAATTCAGTTGTTTCAATTTTTTTATCCCTTATTGCATCTATTATTTCTTGTACCTCACTTTTATCAATTACACCATCTTCTATCATCTTTTTTAAATCTTTTAAATCCTGTAGGTCATCTCATTTAAATTTTTTAGGTTCAGGTATAGGTGTAGCTGCTTCTGGAGAAAAATTATTTTTTATTAAAAGTAAAAGTAGTTTTTTGTAGTTTGTAATTATTGTAAACATAATTTTTTTATTGTAAGTAAAATAGTAGTTTTTATAAACATAAAATTATTATATCATACTTTTTGTAGTTTTTGCAAAAAAAAAGACTTATTTCTTAAAAATGTAGAAAATAAGTCTTTTTTTGTTGGGTTGAGAGTAAGTATTTTTTGAGGGGGTTTTGCAAAAAATTATAAGATTAGGTCTTTTCATATTCTAATAATATCAATTCCCTCCTCTAGAGCTATTTCATAATCTCTTGAGGTTCAAGCAGAAATAAGTCCATTTGGGATATATTTATCTCTAAGATTTTTTAGTAGTTCAAATTCTTTTATTTTTTCTTGTTTTGTAAATTCTCATTTTCAAATTCATGAAAATCAAATAAGTCCAATATTTTCAGATTCATCAATTAGCTTCATAAACTTAGGAATTTCAGAAACTTTAATTCATCAAACTTTTGTGTCATCAAGATTTATTTGAATAAATATCTTTACCCAATTGTTTTGTTTCTCACAAATTTCATTAAATTTTTTAATTTGTTTAACATTATCAATAGAATGAATTGTAGCACAATACTGAATAATATATTTTATTTCTTTAGTTTGAATATTTCAAATAAAGTGAGTTTGTGCTCTGTCAAGGTTTTTTTCTTTTAAAGATTTTACTCTATTTTCTCACATTCCTGCAAGAATTTCAAAATCTTGTTTTTCAAATAAATCAAAAAATTGCTTAGTATTATCCAAGTCCCAATACTTTGTAACTGTTAAAAGTTTTGAGTTTGAATCTTTGAATTGATTTATTAAATTTTTGTTTAGTTTCATAGGATTATTTTAAAATATTTTTTATTGCTAGATATCAGACCTTTACAAACTCATCAACTTTTCCAAAATCCATAAGATCTAATTTTCAAAAATTTGGTTTAATTAAAATTATATTTTTATTAGTAGTTTTTAAGCTATTATCTTCATTTACTTTCATCATCAATACTACACTTCTTTTTATGATTTCATAATTATTTTTCCAAAATCAAGTTTTGAATTTTACTCATAAAAATTCTTTTTCTTGTATTATTTTTCAAGTACCTATTTTCAAAACTGAAACTGCTAAAATATTTTTTCAATCCAAAACTTCTATTGGTAAGTTCATCATAATTCATCAATCTACATAAAGCTCTCAAGCAATTTCTTTTGGAACAAAAATTCAAGGCAAACTAAGACTTGCTCTAATTGCATCAGTTATTTTTCAACTTGTAAAAACTTTAGTTTCTGCCTTTTCTATATTTGTAGCAACTATTTTAAGAGGAACAATAGTTTCTTCAATTTTTTTATCTCAAAAAACTTCTCTTAGCTTTTTTTCAACTTTTTTTCATTTCAAAAGTCCAGATTTTAAATCAAAATCTGTTAGTTTCAAGACACTAATAGATTTTGCAAAATCTTCTATTTCTTTTGCATTTATTCAAATAGCAATCATTGCTCCAATAACTGCTCACATAGAAGTTCCTGAAATTTCTTCTATTTTTATTTCTTTTTCTTCCAAATATTTCAAAACTCAAATATGAGAAAGTCATTTTGCTCCTCAACCTCAAAGAGCTAGAGATATTTTTTTTAGCCCAAGGGCACTTGTTTCACTGCGCACCCCAAGGGCACTTGTTTCACTGCGCATTTTTTTTAATATTTATATATTAAACTTCTTTAATATCAGCTCACAGTTTAGTTAAATTTTCAACAAAATTTTCATACCCTCTTTTGATATAAATATTATTAGTTACTCTAGTTTTTCATTCTGCTATAAGTCCTGCAATAGCAACTGCACATCATGCCCTTAAATCCCAACTAGTTACAGTTGTTCATTGAAAATTTACTAAACCAGTGATTTCAACTTCATGTGGATTTAATATTTTCATATTAAGTCCCATTTTTTCAAGTTCTACAAGCCATCAAAGCCTTCATTCAAAAAGTACTTCATGAATTTTTGAAATTCATTCTGCTTGAGTCATAAGTAAAGCAAATGGGGATTGCAAATCTGTTGGAAAGCCTGGAAATATATTTGTTTGAATATTTGTAGATTTTAGATTTGTACTTTTATAAACTTTTACTACATCATTTTCTAAAATATCTATTTTGACTCACATCTCTTTCATCTTAGAAATAAAGAAAAATAAATCAGAAACTCTAGCATTTTTAATTGTAATAAAATCTTTTGAGCATAAGGCTCAAATTACCATATAGCTCCCAGATTGAATATAGTCTGATATAATTTCAAACTCAAAATCTCATTTCAAATCTTCTACTCATTTTATAATAATAGTATGATCATACTTCATAGAAATATCTGCTCAAGCTTTTTTTAAAAAATCTATCAAGTTAATTACATGAGGCTCAATAGCAGATAATTTAATTTTTGTAATACCTTTTCTTAAAACATTTGCAACAAGTAGATTTTCTGTAACAGTTACTCAAAATCCTGCATTAATTTCCATATCTCCAGATTTT
Source organism: uncultured Candidatus Peribacteria bacterium (assembly GCA_964586815.1). Classification (GTDB taxonomy): domain Bacteria; phylum Patescibacteriota; class Gracilibacteria; order BD1-5; family UBA6164; genus CAWUJK01. The sequence goes on from CAZPIB010000042.1 coordinate 3,287, forward strand.
GTTTTTCATTTTAAATCTATAGATTCAAAATTTATAATAGCCTTATATCAAATATTTTCAAGTCATTTAATATGATCATCAATAGATCTTTTTCATAAATTACATCACCCTGGAGTTGGTATAGAAATTTTACCTAATCTATCTAAAAGTGGGGCTAAAAGTAATATACTCACTCTAATTTTTTTCATTTTTTCTAAATCAAAATTAGTTTCTTTTAGCTCAATAGAATCAAGCTCTAAAATATGATTTTTAAATTTAGTTTTTATTCAAATTCATTTAATAATATCCAAAAAAGTATAAACATCTCCAATCTCAGGAACATTAGTTAACTTTACTTTTCATTTTATGAGTAAGCTAGCAGCTATTATGGGCAATATTGCATTTTTACTACCTCCAATTTTAATTGTTCAAGATAATTCTTTTTTTCAATTTATTTTGTACATTTTTTTTATTACTTTATAAAAATTTTCTTAATTTTAAGATTATTTTAATTTTTTGCAAAAAAAATAGATCTTTTCTTTCTATTAAGAAAAATCTTTTAATTTCTTAATATAAATAAGTATAATATATTGGCTTAAATAATCAAAAATTATGACAAAAATTATAAAATAGCTAAATTTTAGCTATTTTATAATTAATCACAATTAATCATTCTTAAATAATCTTCAATATTTGTGTTTATTGTGTTTAGCATAAATAAATGAAATTTATCTATATTGCTTGAAGAATTTAAGCTTGAGATGTATTCTGACCTTTTAACTGGTGATATTATTATCATAGGATATCAAAATTTCATCAAAATCATATTTAATAAAATTCTTATAGTTCTACCATTTCCATCTATAAATGGGTGAATTTTTACAAATTTATAGTGAAATTCTGATATAAAAATAGAAGGATGTAATTTATTTATATTATCATTATGCCAAATTATTAATTCTCACATTAATTTATTTAGTTCACTTGACATTGGTGGTTTTTCAGCTTCTCAAGAAATATAACACTGAATTTTTCTATATTTTCAAGCATTTTCATCTGTAATATTTTTTAATACAAGTTTATGTACTTTTTTAATTATTTTTTCATCTAAATTATAATTTCATTTTATAAAATCATATAAAAAAGATAGTAAATCTTTATGATTTGAAACTTCATTTATTTCTCTTAAAGTTTTTCATCAAATTGTTAATCAATCTTCTAATATTAATTTTGTTTCTCATAAAGTAATAGTACTTCATTCAATAGAATTTGAAGCATAAGTAAACATAACACCTAAAGATTTTCTTAATTCAATAATTTCAGTTTTAGATAATGGTCTAGAATTTTTTATTTTCTTTAAATTATTATCTATTTTTTCTAATAATTCTTTTTTTGTATACATAAAAAATTTTTATTTAATATTTTAAATATTATATATATTTATTTAAAAATCAAAAAATAACTACATATGAATAATACAAAAAAAGTAATAAATAACAAAAAAAATAACTAAACTTAAGTTTAGTTATTTTATAAAGTATTATTTAATAAAATCCATTTTAAGGTCAGTTTAGAGATTTTGTATCTCTTGAATTCTAAGAATTCTAGAACCTCTTTGAATTATCAGAAGAATTTAATCCTCATACAAATTCATCATATTAAATGATATAGCAAGTTCTAAATTATATTTTACTGTAAGAGAAAAATATTCCAAGCATGCCACCTATAAAATAGATTTTTTAATGTAATTATATTATATTCCACTTTGAAAATTTTACAAATTTTTATATAATAAACATTAATATTTTTTAAAAAACTTATTAATGTTTGATTATAATATTCTGGAAAAACCAGATATAGAGCTAAATACAAAAACAATTGACAAGATATTTAAAATAATGTCTAATTTAGTAGACAAAACACAAAAATGAACACTAAATATAGTGTTTGTAGATAGTTATAGTATAAAAAAATTGAACAATGATTATAGAAAAGTAAATAAAATTACCGATGTATTATCATTTCACTATTTTGAAGATTTTAATAAATTAAAAAAAGAAGATGTAGCTTGAGAAATTATTTTAAACTATGATAAAATAGTGGAACAAGCAAAAGAGTATAAGTATGCAAAAGAAGATGAATTTTATAAATTACTTATTCATTCTATATTACATATTATTTGATATGACCATGAAACAGAATATGATTATACAATAATGTCAGCTTTTGAAAAGGTAATTTGGAAAAAAGTATTTGAAAAATAAGCTATTTAAGTTATTATTTATAAAATAGATTTATCTTATTTTAATAAGTTAAAATATAATTTTAAAAAAATGCAATATAAAATACCAGTTCAAATAGAAAATGAAGATCCTATATTATTAGGATTAAGCTTAAGACAACTAATTATTTTAATGATTGGTTGAGCAATTTGATATATGATGTTTAATTCACTTGCTCCTAATGTTTGATGACAAATTGCAGCAATTCCTGCAATATTTATATTTGGTCTTACATTAATTATTGTTTTATTTAAACATAGTGAAATGACTTTTATTCCATTTATATTAAATTTAATAAGATTAAATATAAATAGTGACCCTAAAATATGGCAGCAAGGAGTTGATAGTTTTGAACCTATTGATATTTGATATGTAACTAAAACTCTTGAAAAAAAGAAAAAATCTATTGATACTACAAATAAAAAAGAAAAAATAGAAGCATTAAAAGATAAATTAAATAAAATATAAAATATGGTAAAAACCTCTATAAAATCTGCAAAAAAAAATATAGCTGATAATTCTACTCAAAGGACTTTGGCTTTTTCTAGTATAAAAGATAATGTAATTTTAATGAAAGATGATAGTTCTAGAATTGTTTTAAAATGTTCATCAATAAATTTTTTATTAAAATCTGAAGAAGAACAAGATTCAATAATTATAAGTTTTCAAAGATTTTTAAATACTTTAAAATTCCCTATTCAAATACTTATAAGATCTAAAAAATTAGATATTGATTGATATTTAGAAAATTTAAAACAAAAAGCACTAAAACAAAAAAATCCATTATTACAAAATCAAACATATGAATATATAGAGTATTTAAAAAAACTTATAGAAGTAGCTCATATAATGAAAAAAGAATTTTATATAATAGTTCCCTATGATCATTTAGATAATACATCAGTAAGAAATACTAGTATTATTGCTCCTTTTAAACAATTTTGGGCTTCAGTATTTCATTCAGGAGTTGATATTGCTATGATAAAATCTGGAATAAGACAATTTAGTAAAACAAAAAAAGAATTAACTTCAAGAGCAAATAATATAAAAACTGGTTTAGAAAATATTTGAGTAAAAGCTGAAGAACTAACAAAAAGTGAACTTGTAAATTTTTTGATAGATTATTATAATCCTAGACTTGATAATTTTACAGAAATAAAAGATAATATAGAAAATTATAATTTAATACAAAACTAATTATGCAAAATATTAAAAATATAATTTTAACATTTTTACTACTGAGTATTTCAAAAATAAGTTTTGCTGATTGATGAATATTATGAAATGCAGATGTATGAGTAAAGCTAAGAGATTGAAATGTTAACTTAGCAGATATTCCAAATATGATAGTATATGCTATAAACTTTTTAATGTGAATAGCTGCTACAATCTCTGTTATTTTTATAATAATTTGAGCATATAAAATACTTTTTGGTTCTATTTCTCAAGACAAAACAAAATGAAGAGATACTATACTAATGGCAATTTGAGGTTTTATAATAGCTTCTTTGGCTTGGTTTATTATAAAACTAATAACTGATAATTTATAAAAAAATGACAGATCTATTATATTCTTGGAGTTTCAATAGTAAAAAACAAAGATGAAGTTTTTGGTATATTATTGTTCTTTCAATTTCTATATGACTTATAATATGGTGATTTTTATCAAAGCAATACTGAATGAGTTTTGTGATAATTTTACTTCTGGGCCTTATGTTTTATGTTGAAAATAATTCAGAAGATATTATATATGTCAAAATAACAAATCAATGAATAAAAATTGAAAATAATTTTTATCCCTATTCAAATATTTCAAATTATTGAATAATTTATGAATGAGAATTAGCAATTATTTTAAGATTAAATATTGCAAAAAAAATATGAATTTCAACTATTGATATAAACATTGATAATACTATTGTAGTAGATATTAGAAATATATTAAGTCAATTTATTGAAGAAGCAGAAAAAGAAGAACTTACCTTTTGAGCAAAATTAGCTAGACTATTAAAATTATAAAAACATGAATAGTAAAATAAGTGCTCCTTCAGTGAGCATCAAGACTCTTGGTGTAAAAGATATTAAAATAGTAATTTCAAGTATTTTAATCTTATTTTCTTTTTTTATTTGATATTTCTTTTCTGAAAGTAAAAAAGAAAATACTATTCAAAATAGTGAAAATAAAAAAAATTATGTAAATTTAGAAATACTAAAAACAAAAATAAAAATTACAAAAGATGAAAATACTATAATTACTGTAAATTGAAAAAAAGAAGAAAATTCTGAAATATTTTTTAAAAAATAAATTTATCACAAAAAAGTTAAAATGTCTTTTTATTTTTTCTTGAATTTTTATAAAAAAACTGTAATATTAAAAATATTATTTTAGTAA
>CAZPIB010000043.1:0-2541 GCA_964586815.1 uncultured Candidatus Peribacteria bacterium
TTTGGAAGTCTGTTAATTAGCCTTTCTGAATTATTTTCAATTAAGTTTAAACTTAAGTCTAAAATACTTTGAGAACTTCTATAATTATCTTTCAAAACTATAAAATTTGTATCTTTATAGTTTAGTGAAAAATCAAGCATATTTTCAATATTTGCCCCTTGAAATCTATAAATTGACTGGTCATCATCTCAAACTACCATTATATTATTTTCCTCTCAAACTGACAAAATCAAGTCCATAACTTTGTTTTGAGAATTATTTGTATCTTGATACTCATCAAGCATTATAAATTGATATTTTTCAGCTAAAGTTTGCTTTAAATCCTCATCTTTTTCAAGTCTTTGCACTACAAAATTTATCATATCAGAAAAATCATAAAGACTATTTTCTCTTAAATATTCACTATAAATTTTATAAATAAAATTTAGTTCTGTTAATTTTGTAATATGTTTTTTATAAGCATCAGAATCTTTTTTTGTTCTTTTTTCTAAATCCCTAATTCTTTTATTAGTTTTTAAATCTTCTAATTTTTGATTATAATCAGTTCTTAATTCTGAAATGATTTTTTCAAATTTATCTGGAGATACTCATTCTCACTTTAATTTTCAAATCCTATCTTTTATATCTCTTAAATACAAATATCTGTCAAAAGCTGTAAATAATTCTATAATATTATTATTTTTAATATTTTCATCTAAAATTTTAGTCAAAACTTCCAAACTTTCTATATCATCAATAGTTGAAGCAGCTTTAAACTCAGCAAATTTTTCTGGATAACTTGTGATTATATCTTGAGAAAAAGAGTGAATTGTTGAAACTTTTACTCTATAAGCATCTGTCCCGATAAATTTCAAAAGTCTTTTTTTGATAGCAATAACTCAAGCTTCAGTAAAAGTTGTAATCAAAATATTCTCAGGATTCACTCACCCTTTCAAAATAATATTTGCTGTCCTCATACCAATAATTTGAGTCTTCCCTGCCCCTGGCCCAGCCACAACCATTACTGGCCCATAAATTTGCTCCACAACTTCTTTTTGAGCAGTATTTAGTTTTTTAAATTCTTGTATGTAAAAGTTTTTTTGCATAAATTTTAATTATTTTATTTAAATTCTATACTATGAGCTAGTCTATAGCTAGTATTTCATTTTTTATCTATCCATTTAAAAAAATATTTTCATTCTAAATCATAGTTTAATTGTTCAAGTAAATTTTCTAAATCAATATTTTCAAGTTCAAAAAAGTTTAGTTTAGTAATTTGTCTTTTTTTTCAGTCTTTTGTAAATGAGAAATTTGATACTGTTTTCATTGGTAGAATTTTTCAAAAATTTTCTAGTGTGATTTTTTCACTATTTTTTATATTAAATTCTCTCTTGAAATTTATTAAATTAAATAAATTAAAATCTTGATCTTTATACTTATAGCTAATTTCATAAAGATTTCTTAAAACAATTTTTTTTCTTTCCTCTAAACTTAAGCTTTTTAAGTATTTAGGAAGAGTATTTAAATCAAATCTATTTGTATAAAAAATATCTTTAGGCATATTAAAATATTTATACTCATATATATTTCTATCTCTTGTAGCTCAAACTGGATCATCAAAAGTTGGATCATAAAATCTATCTCAAATTTTTACCCAGGCATGTCAGACTTCTGGAAAATCTTCTGCATCAATAACAAATCACCTTATAACTTCGACATCATTTATTCAAGAAAACATAAGCATATACACCATAAGTTTTGCATATCAATCACAAACTCATTGCTTATTTAAAAATGTTTCAATTCAAGAAAAGATTTTGTAATTATTAAAATCTATTTCTTTTGAATAGCTAATATTACTTATAATATAAGCATAAATAACTTTTATTTTTTCTTCATCTCTTAAATTTGAAGTTAATTTTTTTGATAAATTCTTTAATTTTATAAATTCTTCATCGTAATTTATATCAGATCTAATTCTTAAATCATCTTTTACTTCTTCAAGAAAATAATATTTATTTTGTATGTCTGAAATAATATAATCACTAATTAATCTAATTCTTTTAGGATTTATAGCAAAAGCTATTTTTCAATTTTCTCTTACATATAATAATGCAGAATTTAAATCAATATTGTTATGTTTTAAATCCCTTAATCAAATATTACTATAATCTGAAAAGTAGACAAATTTATTAAATTTATATGTATACCAAACTCCATTTTCTATAAAAAGATGGTTTTCCTGATAGCTAATATTTTGAAAATATTGTGAAAAAGAATATTGGTGTATAATTTTTTTATTTTTATTTTTTTCTGCTAGAAACTTTTTTGTATAAAAATTTATTTTTTTATTTTCTGTTTTTTTATTTTCTGTTTTTTTTTCTAAATTATTTAAAATAATTTCTTTTCTTAATTTAAAAATTTTATTTTTATTTAAATATAAAAATTGATTAATTCTATTTTTTACTTCTTTATTATTTCTATATTTTTTTAAATTCTTAAATTTTTCTAACTTTTTATTTAATCAATTTAAAATAACTACTACTTCTTTTTTAGAATTAT
>CAZPIB010000043.1:2641-7764 GCA_964586815.1 uncultured Candidatus Peribacteria bacterium
TTATCTTTTTTGATATTTTCATATAATTTATTATATAAATAATCAACTTTTGGATTAATTTCCAAAGCAAAAGAACTGCTTATCATAAAAATAAACAAAAAAACAAAAACTAATAATTTTTTTATCATAATATTATCTTAATTTTAAAGCTTTTTGTAATTGAATATCTTTACTTTTTTCTACTCAATATTTCTCCATTTCCATTACTATATCAGGAGTAATTCATATTTTATTAATTCAAGTTTTTGTTTTTCAAGTATACCAAGTAGCAACTGTATATTTTAAACTTGATCAATCTTTATAGCTTTTTATAGTTTGAACAGAACCTTTTCAATGTGATTGTTCTCATATAACTGTAGTTTTTGGGAAATAATCTTTTAAGGTTCAAATAAAAATTTCTGATGCTGATGCTGTTCAAGAATTTTGTAAAACAACAAGCTTATATTTAGAAAAATCAATATCATTATAACCTTTTGATCTATATTTGGTTTGTGAGTTATGATATTTAACAATAGCAGTTGCTTCTCATTTTGGAACAAAATGTGATAATATACTAGATACTTCATCTAAATATCATCATCAATTTCACCTTAAATCAAAAATAATTTTATTAATATTTTTATCAGTTTTTAATATTTCTAGACTTTTCCTGAATTCAGAAGAAATTTTAGGTCAAAAAAACTTCATTTTTATATAAAGAGTTGTAGGATTTAATTTTTTAGATTCAATCTCTGTAAGAATTATTCTTGCTCTAATAACTTCCAAAATTAAAATTTCATCTCATCTTTTTATAGTTAAAACAACCTTTGTTCAAGCAGGACCTTTAATCCATGAAACTACTTCACTTAATCAATTTTTTTCAGTTATTTTTTTTTCATCAACATGAGTTACAATATCTCCTCACTTTAATCAAGCTTTTTCAGATGGAGAACCTGGCATTGGTGAAACTATTTTTAAAACTCCTGGGGATTCCATATCAACATAGGATCAGATTCATTCATATTCTCAAGTCAAAGCCTCATTAAATTTTTTATTATCAATTGCTGGGAAAAAAGTAGTAAATTTATCTCAAGTTCATTTTGCTAAACCTTTTATGGCCTCCTCAATCATTTTATTTTTATCTAAATTATCTCTATTATAGTGTCATCTTAATAAAGTTTTATATACATCAGCAAAAATTTCTTTTTTAGTATTTAGTTTAATTCATTTTTTATTTAGTGAAAAATCACTTTTAGTTATTTGTAATCTATTTTTTATATTTTCAAAATCTTGAAAAATTGCATTTCTTCATTTAAGTTTATTTATTTCTCAATCTTTAATTAAATTTACTTTATAATTTTTTTCAGCAAATCTGTAAAATGCAAAAGCATTTATTTTCTTATCTAAATTAAGTCTTATAGAGTTATTATTTATAATATCTACAAAAACTAATTTTTGCAGACTACTATAAATTTTACTACTTTTTTCTATTCAAGTAAATTGTAAGTCAATATATTTATAACTTTCTGGAATTTTATTTTTATACATTTGTCCAAAAAATATAAGCATTTCTCAAACATTTATTTCTAATTTTTGTTTTTCAAAATTTTCTTTTGAAATAATTGTTATAGAGCTAGCTTCTAGAATATTTATATTGAATATTATAAATAAAAAGACTAATATTATACTAAGATTTTTTTTAAACATACTTTATATATTAAAATTAAAATTAACTAATAAATAGTATATTGAAAAACTAAAAAAATAAACTTTTTTTTAGTTTATTTTTTTTATTAATTAATTATTTAAAAGATTAATTCCATTCATCAAAAAGGATATAAAATTCATAAAAATATTAAAAATAAAGCCATTAATATTAATATAAAATAAGTTCATCATCTTCAAATATATTTTTCTGCCCAATAAAAATTACCTGTCCAAGATTTTACTAATCTTCGGTATTTCAATATTAATACTCAAATTCCTATAAAAAGTATAGCATAAAATATATCTACAAAAACATCCATTAGTTTATTTTAGTGTATAAAAATTTTATTTAGTTTCTTTCCAATTATTAGCTATTTTAAAATCAACTTTTAGTCTTACTGATTTATTATCTAAAATATTTTCCATAATATTTGTAATATTTTTTTCTAATATTTTTTCTTCTTTTGAATTAAAGACATCAAATACTAGTTCATCATGAACTTGCATAATCATTTTTGATTTAAGGCTCTCTTGTTTTAAATAGTTATGAATTTTAATCATAGCAATTTTTATAATATCAGCAGAAGTTCCTTGGACTGGCATATTAATTGCTTCTCTTTGTGCTGTTTGTTTTATAATTTTATTAGAATCCAAGATTCATTTTATAAACCTTTTTCTTCAAAAAAGTGTTTCTACATAAGAGTTTTTTTCACATCCTTTAATTACATCATCTAAATATTCTCTTACTTTAGGATAAGATTCAAAAAATTTTTTTATATAAATATTAGCTCCCCCTACTGAGATATTTATCATTTTTGAAAGTCCAAATCCAGAAATTCAATAAACTACTCAGAAGTTTACAGCTTTTGCTATTTTTCTATCTGTAGTTCAAATTAATTCTGCAGTTCTAGTATGAATATCAAATCATCTATTAAAAGCTTCAATTAAATTTGTATCTCAGCTCATAATTGCCAAAAGCCTTAATTCTACTTGAGAATAATCAAAAGCCATTATTTTTCATCATTCAAATCTTGAAATAAAAGCAGATCTAATTTCTCAAGCTATTCAATTAGAGCTCGGTATATTTTGCAAGTTTGGGTTAGTTGAAGAAAGTCTTCCAGTAGAAGTTACAGCTTGATTGTAGCTAGTGTGTAAAAAATCATTTTTATCAAGCAGATCAATCAATCAAATTACATAAGTAGAATTAAGTTTATTATAATGCCTATAATCTATAATTTTTTTTGCAATAGGATAACAATAAGATAATTTTTTTAAAACTTCTGCATTTACACTCCATCAAGTTTTTATTTTTTTTCATTTTGGTAATTTTAATTTACCAAAAAGAATTTCTCAAACTTGTTTTGGGGAGTTTATGTTAAATTCTTGATCAATTTCTTCATAAATAGAATTACTTAATTTTATAATTTGATTTTCAAAAATAGATCATAGCTCTTTTAGTCTATCTCTATCAATTTTTACTCAATTTATTTCTATATCTTTTATAGCTTCTATTAATGGAATCTCAATATCACTAAAAATTTTATTTTTTATTAAATTATCATCTTGCTGTTTTTCAAAAAGCTTATAAGTAATATAAGCATCTTCTGCACTATATTTACTAGCAATTTCTATATCAACTTCTGAAAAATCTGATAATTTTTGCTTTTTAACTAAATCATCGAAATTAATCATTTCATAATTTAAATATCTACTAGCTAATTTCTCTAAACTTAGTCATCTTACTCAAGGATTTTTTACATATTCTCAAAGTAAAGTATCATAAATTTTTGACATAATTTTTTTTAAAATATATATTATATATAATATTATTATAATATAAAAAAATAGCAAAATAAAAAACTTATGTTTTTAATAAATATCCAGAATATATATTATTAGATTCTTGGATTCTATATTTGCTTTAAATTAAATATTATAGTATAATATATATTATACTTAATTAAATATTATGATAGTAAAAATTAATACAATTATAGATGATCCTCTTACTGAGAAAAGTCCATCTAAAGAAGATATAGAATTATTTAAAAAATCTATTGAAGATAAATTATCTGAAGAAAAGATAAAATTATTTAAAATATCTATTAAAAAAATACTATCTGAAGAAGAAGATTGAATTTTACTAAAAACATATACTATAAATATACTATCTGAAGAAGAAGAAAAAGAAGCTTTTTCTTTTTATAAAAAAAAGATCATACATATAAAAAAAGAAGAAACAAGAAAAGTAAAAAATAGTAAAGATGAGTGTGAGAATCAATATTATGTATTTAATTTTAAAAATCTTTCTGAAAAAGTAAGGCAAAATTTACAAAGTGATTATGATTTAGTTAGAATAAAATACCTTAAAGAAAGATTAATAAGATTTTTTAATGAGAGTAATAAAAAAATTTTAGAAAGCTCTTGAGATAGTATAAAAAATGATTTTAATGAATTAAAAGAACTTATGAAAGAAGAATATATAGAAAAATTTTTATTTTGAGCAAGTGAAGAATTAAAAAAATATATTTATAATTAAATATATTTTTTTAATCTTGATATTCCTCTTTTAAACTATTTTTATTATTAAAAATAACTCATCATAATTTTTTTGATAAATGGTTATTCATACTTTCAAAAATCTCTTCTCTAAGCAGTGGATTTACTTTTCTAATTCTCTGAAAGTCAAAGTACTTACTGGAATTGCATTTTTGAAATATCATAATTTGTATTTATGGTCATTTCTCATATCCAAAATATAGTTGATACTGTACAAAAGAGCAGTGGAGATAATATTAAACAGTTATTGTTAGTTTTTTAATATTTCATTAAAAGTGCTCACAGTACTTTGTGTTAATTTTATAACTTCAGAATTATCAGTAACCTCTTTAGGCTTATCAGTAACCTCTTTAGGATTATAAATAATATCTTTTTTAGGTACAATATATGTAGTTCATTCTATTTCTAAATAAAACTCTTTATCTAATTTATTATACTGTAAAGAAGAAAATAAATTCGTTCATTTATGTTCAAAAAATTCATTATTTTCATCTAAAATTCAGTAAAATTCTCAGTTACTAAATTCAAAAAATACTTTTCACCATGCTTCATAAATATTTGTAATCTTCTTTACTCAATCTGGTAAGTTTATTTGTTTAAATTCATTATTTTCATCTAAAATTCAACAAGATTTTCAGTCATCACATCCAAAAAATAGTATTCATAATACTTCATAAATTTTTGTAATCTTCTCTACTCAATCTGGTAAGTTTATTAGTTCAAATTTATTATTTTTATTTAAAATTCAGTAAGATTCTCAGTAATCAAATTTAAAAATTACTTTTCATGATACTTCATAAACATATGTACTCTTCTCTACTCAATCTGGTAATTTTATTGGTTCAAATTTATTATTTTCATCTAAAATTCAACAAGAT
>CAZPIB010000044.1:0-7714 GCA_964586815.1 uncultured Candidatus Peribacteria bacterium
TCATATATTGGCTGGAACAATCAAGGATGTAATTCCTAGATACCAAACTATGCTTGGGAAAAAAGTTAGTAGAAGATTTGGTTGGGATACTCATGGATTACCTATTGAAAATATTGTTGAGAAAAAACTGGAACTTAAATGAAAAGAAGATATTGAAAAAATGTGAGTTCATGGCTTTAATGAAGAGTGTAGAGCAAATGTTTTTGGATATGTTGATGAGTGGAAAAAAACTGTAAATAGAATGTGAAGATGGGTAGATATGGAAAATGACTACAAAACTATGGATACCAATTTTATGGAATCAGTTTGGTGGGTTTTTAAAACTATTTATGATAAAGGACTAGTTTATGAAGGAAATAGAGTTGTTCCTTATTGTCCTAGATGTACTACTCCCCTTTCAAATTTTGAAGTAAATCAAGGTTATAAAGATAAACAAGACAAAACTGCAACTGTAAAATTCAAGGTAGATTGAAATGAGTCTAAATATATTTTGGCTTGGACAACTACTCCTTGGACTTTGGTTGCAAATCTAGGTTTAGCAGTTGGAGCTGATATTATGTACTGTGAAATTTTAGATAAAGCTACTGGTGAAACTTATGTTTTAGCTAGTGATTTAGTAAAAAATTATTATAAAAATGAAGAGGATTATACACTAATTAGAGAATATAAAGGAACTTGTCTTGCTGGGATAAAATATGAACCACTTTTTAATGATTTTGAAGTTCAGTTAAATCAAATATGAGAAAATTTAGGTACTGGAATTGAACTTTGAGAAAATGCATATTCTGTTGTAATTGGTCATCATGTAACTACTGAAAGTGGTACTTGAATTGTTCATATTGCACCAGCTTATGGTGAAGATGATAATTTAATTGGTAAAAAAGAAAAGCTAGGTTTTGTAGCTCATATTAATGATTCTGGAAAAACTTATAATTTACTTGAAAATAATGATTTAGAAATTTCAGAATTTAATGAAATAATTTTAGCTAAATTAAAAGAAGATAAAGTAGCTATTTTAATAAATACCATAAATCATTCATACCCTCACTGCTGGAGATGTCAAACTCCTCTAATTTATAGGGCTATTTCTGCTTGGTATGTAGCAGTTGAAAAGATTAGAGATAAAATGGTAGCAAATAATAGGAAAGTTAACTGGACACCAAATATTATAAAAAATGGTAGATTTGGTAAATGGGTAGAGTGAGCTAGAGATTGGAATATTTCAAGAAATAGATATTGGGGTTCAGCTATGCCAGTTTGGCAAAGTGAAGACAAAAAAAATATTGTTGTAATTTGAAGTATTGAAGAATTATATGAAGCAAATAAAGAATATGGGCAAATAGAGAAAATAAAATATAGTGGAAATGAAAAAGTAGAGATGTTGCAATGCAACATCTCTACAGAATATAAATATATCTACACTTCTACTTGAGAAGAAGTAGATTTACATAAACATTTTGTTGATGAGATTTTTGTAAAATGTCCTAAAACTTGAGAAAAATTAAAAAGAATTCCAGAAGTTTTAGATTGTTGGTTTGAGAGTGGTGCTATGCCTTATGCTAGTAATCATTATATGGGAAAGTGAGATTTCAACTTCCCTGCTGATTTTATTGCTGAATGACTTGACCAAACTAGAGGTTGGTTTTATACACTTCTAATTTTATCAACTGCATTATTTGATAAACCAGCTATTAAAAACACAATAGTAAACTGAATTATTCTAGCAGAAGATGGTAAAAAAATGAGTAAATCTCTAAATAATTATCCTGCTCCAAGTATAGTTTTTGATAAATATTGAGCTGATGCAATGAGATTTTATCTTATGAATTCTCCTGTTGTTGAAGGTCAAGATATGAGATTTACAGAAACCTGAGTAGAAGAAGTAGTTAAAAAAGTTATTTTACCTCTTTGGAATACTTACAGTTTTTTCACAACTTATGCAAATATTGATAAATTTAAATACAACAAAGGGCAGACACAAGGTACTGCCCCTACAGAAAATGGTAGGGGTGAATCTTGTGTTCACCCTGATAGAGATAATCCACTAGATAAATGGATAATATCAGAAACTAATAAATTAATTTTAGAAGTAAAAACTGGATTAGATAATTATAGAATAAATGAGGCTACAAAAAATATTCCAGCATTTATGGATAATTTGACTAATTGGTATATTAGAAGGTCTAGAAAAAGATTTTGGAAATCTGAAAATGATGGAGATAAAATGCAAGCATATAATACTTTGCATGAAGTATTAGTTACTGTTTCAAAACTTATTGCACCATTTATGCCATTTATTGCTGAAAGTATGTATCAAAATTTAACTGGTGGAAAATCAGTTCATCTCACAAGCTTTCCTGAAATTAATGAGAGTCTAATAGATACAGAATTATCTGAGCAAATGGATAAAACTAAAAAAATAATTAATCTTGGTTTAGCTTGGAGAGTAGCTCATAAATTAAAAGTTAGACAACCTCTTAAATCAGTTACAATTTGAGAAAGATTAAGTGATTATTATAAAAATATTTTAAAAGAAGAACTTAATGTAAAGAGTGTAATTGAAGTTGAAGGGACAAAACTTGCACAAAAAATTTGTATGCCAAATGGTAGAGCAATTTGACCAAAATTTGGTAAAAATGTTAAAGATATAATGAAAGAAGCTAAATCTTGAAATTTTGAAGAATTAGATAATTGAACAATTAAAATAACCTGTAGAGATATCGATTCATCGCATCTAGAATTTATTCTTGAAAAATGAGATTTTGAATTAGTTTTTCAAGCCTGAGATTCTAATTATGAAATTGAGGCTGGTTTTGGAATGGTAATTGCACTGGACCCAGAATTAAATGAAGAATTAAAACAAGAATGAATAGCTAGAGATTTAATTAGAGCTATTCAAGATGCAAGAAAGCAAGCTGAATTTAATGTAGAAGATAGAATTGAGATTTCTATTTCTTGAAATAATTTAGAAAAAATACTAAATAATTTTTGAAAATATATTGAGAATGAAACTTTGTCTAAAATTAATAATAATTTAGAAAAATTTAATTTAGAGAAAGAAATTGAAATTTGAGAAGAGAAAATAATTATTAAATTGAAAAAATAAAAAAATAGAGAAAATTAATTTTCTCTATTTTTTTATTTTTTCTAAATTATAAAGCTTCTGCAACTTTACCTACTAAATCAATACCTGGAGTTAATGTAGTACTACCTGGAGCCCATCTAGCTGGACAAGCCATAGTTGGATTTTCTCTCATAAATTGTAAACCTTGAAGTTTTCTGATTAATTCAGCAGAATTTCTACCTTGAGCACCTGAAGTAATATCAAGACCTCTCAAAACTCCATCTGGATCAACAATAAATGTTCATCTTCCAGCTAGGTGAGATTCTAAATCTAATATATTATATAAATCAGCATATTGACCATTATGGTCAGCTAACATTTTATATTTGAAATCTTTTAGTAATCCTTCAGCTTTAACCCAACCTTTGTGAGTGAAAACTGTATCAGTAGAAACCGGTAAAACTTCAACTTTCATTTCATCTAATTGAGTTTTTACATCAGCTAAATCTTTTAATTCAGTTGGACATACGAAGGTAAAATCAGCTGGATAGTAAAATAAAACATACCATTTCCCTTTTAATTCTTCACTTGTAATTGTTCCATCAGTATCTTTTTCAGCATTATAATAATCCATAGAAAAAGTAGGAGCTTTTGTATCAATTTTAGCCATTTCAATTTGGTCAAAAGTTATATCAGTCATTTTTTTATATTTTAAAAATAAAATCATAATAAGAACTATTCTTATTATGATTTTATTATATATTTTTTCTAATATTTGTAAAATTATTTAATATTTTATTGTTAAAATTACATAATAAATATTTTCTTTGATTATTTTTTTAAAAAGTGATATACTTTAAAAAAAGTTATATAAAAAAATAAGACATAAGGATTAAAATAAATTATTAATAATAGATAATTAAAAATGAATACTATAAAACAAACAGAACAAATAGAAAATAAAAAAATAGTAACTTATGATAATTTGTTACAATTACACTGAAAAGATTTTAGATACATAAAAATAATAAAAGTATTAGATGCTATACTAAAGAATCATAGTAATGGTGAAGATCCTATAAAATTTTTATATAAAGAGTACTTTACAAATAAACTAAGTTCTGTTGATATTTATGATAAATACCATAAATATTGACCTTATAATAATTCTACAAAAGATACCTTTAATAAAATTTTTATAAAAATTTTTAAATGGAATTTAAGAAAACCCTCATATATCACTCCATTAAAAAAAGCTAAGTTAAAAAAATCAGGATTAAAAAATTCAAAACAACAAAAAATACAAATTACAAAAGAAGTAGAAAAATGAATTAACATATTAAAAAGAATTGCAAAAAATAAAAGTAAACTTGATGTTGATAAATCTACACTATCTATTATGAAAAATAATGTAGACAAAATAAAATATATATTATCTAATAGATGATATATATCTAAAGACCAATTTAATATTTTAATAAAAAGCTTACAAAAAAAATTTTCAATGTGAAAAACAAGTAAAATAATTGAATGAATACTTAGTAGTGAATGATTTGATAAAATTAAATTCAACAAATGAAGAATATCTGAGATTTTAAAAAAATAAATATAGAATAATTTAAAAAAATCTTAATAAAAAGGTCAAAATATTTTTAGATTAATTAATTGAAATAATTAATTTTTAATATATAATAAAAATTAATTATTTTCTTATTTTTAAGATAAATGCTATTTAAATGAAAAATATATTTTGTAAGACATTGACAAACAGATAGAAATATAGAATGAAAAATGAACTCTTGAGATATAGATAGTAAATTAAATAAAACTTGAATAAATCAAGCTATAGATGCTTGAAAAAAAGCTAATATAGAATGATTGAAATTTGATATAATAATATCTTCTCCTCTTATTAGAGCTGTAGATACTGCTAAAATAATTGCAAAAGAAACTTGATTTAAATGAAAAATTATTTTAGATGAAAGATTAAAAGAACAAATGGCTTGAGTTTTAAAAAACTATACTCATGCAGAGATAAAGAAACAATTTAATATAGAAACAAAAGTAGAAATAAGAAAAATATTTAAAAGTAAGAAATATAATAAAGTTGAAGATATTTTAGAATTTAAAAAAAGAGTAACAGAGTTTTATAATGAAATATTAGAAGTATATTCAGATAAAATAGTTTTAATTGTATGACATTCTTGAACATCAAGAATTATTTTTATGAATTCACAAAAACTAGATTTTGAGGAAACTATTTTTAAAAACCCTTCAATTCCTAATTGAATTATTTTAAATATAAAAAAAAGCAGTGATTAAAATCACTGCTTTTTTATTAAAAAAATATTTTTAATATAAGTCAAGCTTATTTTCTAGAAATATATTTTTAAATATGATAAAATATATTTAAGTAATAAATAGTTAGTAAAAAAGTAACTTTTTATACAAAAATAAATACTAATATAAAAACAAATATGTGCAGTAAAATAAGTGTCCTTGGTGTGGACAATAAAATAGATATTTTTGATGTTTTAGAAAAAATAGAAGAACAAACTCCAAAGTATAGAGTTTCAGAATTTATTTATAATACAAATAAATCTGAAGATAATAATATATATAATCTTGAAAAAACAGAAACAAGGTTTTTTACTCATAGTTTTATATATAAAGTAAATAGTGAAATAAAAATTATAAAAACTTTTATAAGTATAATAAAGTATATTGCAACTACAGTTACAATTTTTGCTGTATTACTTCTTACAGCAAACTATTCTGCTTATATTAGTGTAGCAAAAAGTTATATTTTTGCAGATCAAATTAAAATGGAGGCTAAATCTCTATTAAGCTCATTAGAAGCCTCACAAATTACTGAAAATATAAAAAAAGATATTAGAATAAAGCAAAATATTAATTCTGAAAGATTAATGTCTTGAAATACTAGATATTCTTTTAAGAAACTTACACTTGATACAAGTAAAAATAAACCTTCTCTTGATATTCAAATAACACCTTATGAAAATAGATTATTAATACCACAAATTGGAAAAAATATACCTCTTATTAGTATTGGGCAACAAAGTGTATCTTGACCACAAGAACTTGAAAATATTTTTATGAAAGAACTTGAAGACTGAGTTGTAAAATACCCAAGTAGTACTAGTCCTTGAGAAGAATGAAATACATTTATTTTTGGTCATTCATCAAATTATCCTTGGGTTAGATGAGATTTTAATCATGTATTTGCAAATTTAAATAATTTAAATATTTGAGATGAAGTTATAATTTATTATGGGCAAGAAAAATTTGTTTATAGAATAAAAGAAAAAAAAGTTGTTAGACCAGGTTACACAGAAATTTTAAAAAGAAATAAATGAAAAGATGAACTAACATTAATGACTTGTTGGCCAATTGGAACAACTATAGATAGGTTACTTGTAATTTGAGAATTAGTAGAATAATAAAATATGGATTTAAAATATACATTTCATACTCCTGAAGAAATTTTTAAAAATATTACATTTTTAAAAGATTTTTCTATGTTTGAATACTTATACTTAATACTTGCCACTATTTTAGTGATTATTATAGTCTTATACTGTCTTCCTTTACTATATTCTATTAAAGAAACTTATTTAAAAAACAAAGAAAGAGCAAAAAAGAAATTAATTTTAAAAAAAATTCTACTTCAAAAAGAAGTAGAAGATGAGATATTAAAAGAAATAAAAAAACAATAAATATAGGTTAAAAATATATAAAAAGTAAATAAAATTAATTTTATTTACTTTTTTCTTTTAGTATAAAATTCTCCAAAAGTCATATTATTTTTGTATAAATATGTAGCAAAATCTTTTCAAAGATACCTCCAATGCCAAGGCTCAATTTCATATCAATCAATTTCTACTCCTCTTTGATAAGTATTATGAAAACCATATTTATGAGCATTTTGCTTAAACCAAGAAAAATATTTAGTTAATTTCTCATCATTTTTCCATTTTGCTTCTGAACTAGCTGAATAAATATCAATTGCTAGACCAGATTGGTGTTCACTATACCCTGCTTTTGCACAAAGATTATCTGGACAACCTCTATCTTTTATTCATTGCTGATGATTAAAACTCCTATAACCAGAAACAATAACTAATTTAGTTTGTATATCATTATAAAAATGTTTTGCTAATTTATCTAATGCTTCTTTAGTTTCTTCTCTAACTTTTATACTTCCCCATCTAGAGTCAATAATATATTCTCCAGAAATAGGAACTAAGTTTTTTGGAATATATCAAATATTACAAAAACTTATCTTATTACTAACAAATTTATGAAGAGAGTCATCACTCATTAAATCTATATTACTCAAAAATAATTCATATTCTAATCACTCTATTTCAGTATTTAATACTTTTATTATATTATTTTTTTCTTCTACGGATTGATTTAAGTTATTTATTTTGAACTCATGTTGAGATTCTATAAATTTATAAGACAATATTAATATAATTAAAATTATTACAAATAATATTATTTGTAATATATTTTTAATTATATTAATATTGTTATTTAGTATTTTTTTTAAGTTCATATTTTTTATTTAAAATTAAATTTTTTGGCTTTTTTTATTATTTTTGAATATTTTAAAAATGCTAAATC
>CAZPIB010000045.1:0-7667 GCA_964586815.1 uncultured Candidatus Peribacteria bacterium
TAATAATATTTTCTATATTATTTTCTTTTAAATATTCATAGATTTCTATAAAAATATCAGAAAATATTTCAGATTTCAATTCTATTCCTATAAAATGTGAAGTTGTTTTCATAGCCTATATTTCATTATTTATTAAAATATTTAATCTATTTATTGCTTCTTCTATATTATTTTGTACTAAAGTGGTAGGTTGTGTAGAAGAATTTCTGAAAAATTCTATAAAATTTAAAATAATTATAAGCAAACTAGTTGTTTTTCCAAAAGTTTCTCATATTTTTGCATAGGTGTGAGGAGTCTAATTCCTCAATGTTTTCTTTTAATGTTTTATAATTAAAATTTCACTTTTCAAAAATATAACTTCAATCTGAATTTAAATCAAAAGATAAATATCAATCTCTTCATAATATTTGTTCTGTCTTAAATACATCTTCATAAAAACTTTTATTTATATTATCAGGTAAGTTGTCTCAAAATATTTGTAAAAATTTCTGAGTAAATTCTCAATCTATTATAAAATTACCTGTTTTATGTAATAATTCTGATAAAATATTTTTTAGAGAAAAATAAGCATGTTCTAAACTTGATAATTCTAAACCTTCTAATTTTAATTTTTTTGAAAAATCTAAATTATCTTGAATACTAGTATAGTCTTGAATTGATTTTTTTCAGTCTATTTCAGATTTTTTATAAAAAAAATATAAATTATCTATTTCATTTTCTTCTAAGTCTAATATTTCTTTACAGATAAAATCAAAATTAAATCTACTTACAAATAAAGATTTTTCTTCTAATAATTTTTTAATAATTTTTATTTTTATTATTTTCCATTTATAGTATTTAGAAAAATCTTTAAAATTATTAACTATTGCTAGATTAAATATTCTTTGATATTTTTTCATCAACATACCCAAAAACATTAGCTCTACATTCTTCATTAAAGCCATGAACTCACATTTTTTCAATATCTTCTTTTCATTTAAGTCCCAATTTTTTCTCAACAATATTTTCAATAGGCAATCCATGAGTATCCCAACCAAATTTTCTACTCACTTTTTTTCAAAGCATAGTTTGGTATCTAGGAATTACATCCTTGATTGTTCCAGCCAATATATGACCATAATGTGGAGTACCAGTAGCAAATGGAGGCCCATCATAAAAATTAAACTCCTCGCACCCGGGTCTATCCATACTCTCCTCAAATATTTTCTCCTTGTTCCAGAATTCTAGAACCTTCTCCTCCAGTTTTGGGAAAGATTGTTTTGGGTTTACTTTTTTGTACATAGGGTTATTTATATTTTATTTTGTAAATTAATATAGTTCAAGCTAATAAAAATGTAATAAAATTTGCAATTATTATTGGCCAAGACATTACTAATATTCAGTATATAAACCACATTAATACTCAAAATACAAATAAAATGTACATTGGTAAAGATAATGCTTTAGTGTCTTTTGTTTTTATAGTTTTTATTGCTTGTGGTAAAAATGATGCAGTAGTTCAAAAAGCTGCAATAAAACCCACACCTTCTATAATTATTTCTTTCATTACTTTTTTTTAAAAAATAAAAACATAAAAATAATAATATTTTTATGCTTTCGGTCCCAAATAGGGAAGTTACCACCTAAAGCTGTACTTGATTTGATTTGTGAGGTTCTTACTAAAAAATAGCTCTTCCTCTAAGCTTGTTAGTTGATAGCTAACTCAAATGCCTTTTAACTTAATTATTATATTAAAAAATATATTTTTGCAAACTTTTTTTAAAGTGGTTTAATTATTGGAATTCAAATTTTTCTTGGGTATTTTTGATGAGTTTTTTGTCATTTTTCTATAAAAACTATCACTCTTTTCTGTCATTCTAATTCATAATTTTTTACTTTTAAAATTTTTGAGTGTAGTTTTCAAAGAGCTTTTTTTATTGATTTAAGTTCTTGTTTATCTTCTAGTTTATATGCACAAAAAATTCAACCTACTTTTAAAAGAGGAATAACATATTCAAGTAATACTGGAAAAAATGCTGTAGCTCTGCTTACCACAAAATCAAAAGTTTCTCTATGTTTTTCATCTTTTCATATTTCTTCAGCTCTTCAATGAATTGTTATAATATTTTTTAATCATAATTCAGAAGCAAAATTTTCTATGGCTTTTAATTTTTTTCAAACACTATCTATTCAAACAAAATTACAATCTGGATTTGTAATAGCTAAAGGAATTAGAGGAAAACCTCAACCAGTTCCCATGTCTGCTACTTTTCATTCAAGTTTTATAAAAATATTTAAAAAAACAGAATCTATAAAATGTTTATTTATTATTCACTTCTTATCTCTTATTGCTGAAAGATTTATTTGTGAATTTTTTTCTATAAAAATTTCAAGAAATTTTTCAAATTTCTCTATTTCATCTGTATCTAATTCCATTTTATTCTCTGAGAATAGTTTCTTAATTTGATTTTGCATTTTTTTCTTTATTTTTTTATAATTTTAAGTATTATACTTTTAAATATTATTTATCAATTTTTTTATGCTAAAAAAAACTATAGCCTTAACAGGAGGTTCAACTGGTTGACATGTATTTCCTTTACAAGCATTATATAATTACTTGGAAGATACAAATGATTATAATTTTTTATGGTTTGGTGAGCAAAATAATTTAGAGGAAGAAATTTCAAAAAAATCTTGAATAGCATTTTATGATATAAGTGCAGGAAAACTTAGAAGATATTTTGATTATAGGAATTTATATGAGCCTTTTAAAAATCTAACAGGAATAGTTGAGAGTTTATTTTTTATAAAAAAACATAAAATTGATATAGTTTTTTCTAAATGATGATATGTGTCTTTGCCTATGGCTATTTGAGCAAAAATAATGAGAAAAAAACTTTTTGTACATGAATCAGATACTGTTTCAGGGCTTTCAAATAAAATAGTTTCTAAATTAGCAGACAAAGTTTTTTATAGTTTTGATAATGAGAATATAGATAATATAAAACATATTCTTGCATGACAAATTTTAAACCCGGAACTTTTAGATTGACTTAATAATCTTATTGTACTAGAAAACACAAGGCAAAAAATTTTAGTTACTTGAGGCTCTCAAGGATCAACAGCAATATTTGAATCTCTACTTAAAATATTACCAGAGCTTGACTTTATTGATTTTACAATACTTCTTTGAGAAAAAAATAGACATTTAAAAGAAGTTTTTGATAAATTTAGTTATGTAAAAGTTTTTGATTTTGTAAGTCAAAAAGATTTATGAAATATTTTAAAAAATACAGATTTGGCAATTTCTAGAGCTTGAGCAACATCTCTTTGGGAACAAAATATTTTTGGTGTACATTCTATAATTATTCCTCTTCCAAATTCTGCTTGAAATCATCAAGAATTAAATGCTAAATATTTTAGTAAAAAATTTGAAAGTGATATTTTAAAACAAGATGATAATTTAAGTTTTAATTTAAAAAATAAGTTACTTAAATATAAAAATCTTAGAAAAGCAGGGCTAAATTTAGATAATTTCTTTTGATCATTAAAAATTATAAAAGCAAATATGAAATAGAGAAAAATTATCTCTATTTTTTTTGACTTTAAAAATATAATATGATATTATTAAAATATAAGCAGGTAACACTACTATTATTATAAAAATATTTAATTAACAATAAAAACACAAATGAGCAATTTAATATTTAAAGAACCAATTAAAAAATTTGATAAATTAAGTCTTACAGAATTAAATTCTACAGCATCTTTTTTAAAAAGAATTGATACAAAATTTCTTTTAACTATTTCTCAATTTAAAGAAATATTACTTGATATGAAAGATGATTTCAGAGTTCTTGAAATTGCAGGACAAAGAATGTTTAAATATGATAATATTTATATGGATTCTAAAGATTATATATTTTATAATGATCATCAAAATGGTGTAAATCCTAGAACAAAAATCAGAACTAGATTATATAAAGATTCTAATTTAGCATTTTTTGAATATAAACATAAACAAGATTGAGTAACTCAAAAATTCAGATATGAATTTCCTATGGAAGAACATTGAATTATGACAATATGAAAAAAAAGATTTTTTGAAGGAGTTTGGCAATCTCTTCATAATGGTAAAAAATCTGAAAATTTGACTCCATCTATTAGAACTAGTTATGATAGAATTACTCTTGTTTCAAAAAATTGAGAAGAAAGAATGACTATTGATTATAATATAAAAACAAAAAATTTAAGAAGAAAAAATGGAAAAATAGTAGATTTAAAAAATCTAGTAATTATTGAAAGTAAAACTCTTAAAAAAGATGCTATTGCAATTTCTATTATGAAAAAACATAATATAAAACAAGCAAAAGCTTGCAGTAAATACTCTCTTTGAGTTGTATATGCTGGATTGGCTCAAAAATATGATCATTTTATTGATACAATGGAAGAAATAAAAAGAATAAGACTTGATACACTTAGAAATAGAAACAGAAAACAGAATATTAAATCTTTTAAACAACATAAGCAATTAGCAAAAAAATCATTAAATATTATTTTAAAATAATAAATCACATAGATTTATTATTTTTTTGTAATTTTTTTATTATTAATTATAATATAAATATATTATAAAAATAAAAATAATAAAAAAAATGAGTAGACAAAAATCAGAGAGAGAATTAGAGCAAATACAAACAAATCTTGAGTATAATGAAAATGAGCTTAGGGTTTTTGTAGCTGATATTTTACCAAAAGATTATGAAATAAGAAAAACAATGGAGGATAGAATGAAAGAACTTGAAAATCTTGTAAATACTTATGGTGGAGTTGTAATTGTAAGACATATTCAAAATAAAGCTGTTGCTAATTATAATACTTTTATTTGAGAATGAAGACTAGATGAAATTATTGAAGAAATGCAGGAACAAAATGCAAGTATTTTAATTCTTTGAAATATTTTAAAACCAAGACAAATTTATACAATTAATGAAAAATTAAAACCAATTTGAGCAAAAGCTCGGGATAGGATTGATCTAATATTAAAGATATTTGAAAGAAATGCACTTAGTAAAGAATCAAAATTACAAATAGAATTAGCATCAATAAAACATATGTGACCAAGAATTTTTGATATGTGAATGGAGCTTTGAAAACAATGATGAAAATGAAAGTGAGAAACAAATACAGAAATAATGAAAAGACATTTAACTAAAAGAGAAAAACATATAAAAAATGAGCTTGAACATTTTTCAAAAGTAAGAATTCAACATAGACAAAGTAGGTCAAGAAAGGGAATTAAAACTGTTTGAGTTGTTGGATATACAAATGCTTGAAAATCTACACTTACAAATGTTTTGACAAAAAAGTGAGTTTTAGAAGAAGATAAGCTTTTTGCAACCTTAGGTACTTCGGTAGGAAAAATGTTTATTCCAGCTACTTATGATAATATTACAAATAAATATATTTCACCAAAAGAAGTTTTGATAAATGATACTATTTGATTTATTAGAGAATTGCCACCAAAATTAATTGATGCTTTTAAATCTACATTAGAAGACTCTATTGAATCAAATTTATTATTACATATAATTGATGCATCAGATCCGAAGCTTGATATAAAAATAAAAGTTGTTGAAGAAATTTTAGAAAATATTTGAGCAAATCAAAATAGAATTAATGTTTTTAATAAAATTGATTGAGTTAAAAATTTAGAACAATTAAAAGAAAAATATTCAAAACTTAATCCAGTTTTTATTTCTGCTTGAGAAAAAATTTGAATTGCAGAGTTAAAAAATATTATTATAGAAAATTTAAATAAATAAAATTATGCATAGAATATTTATTGAAAATCTTGAAACTACAAATTTTAATTTTACTTTAACTAATAAAGATTTAATAAAACAATTTTTAAAAGTTTTAAGAAGTGAAGTTTGAAATAAGTTTATTTTTTTTAATGGTGAAGATTTTATTGATTATATTTTTGAAATAAAAAAAATATATAAAAAAGAAATTGAATTTGAGCAAGTAGGAAGAATAGAAAAAAATAATCAAAATAAATTAGAGATAAATTTATTCCAAGCTTTACCAAATAAAATTGATAAAATAGAATCTATTATAAAAAACTGAACTCAAATATGAATAAGTAATTTTTTATTTTTTAAAGCAGAAAGAAGTCAAAAATTAAATATATCTGATAAAAAAATAGAGAGATTTAAAAAAATTATCTTAGAAGCAACTGAGCTTTGTGGAAGAAATATTATTCCAAATATTATTTTTTGAAATAAAATAGATTTTAATAATCTTGAATGAAAAAATATCTTTATGCATACAAAAAATAAAAATTCTAAATTATTAAAAGATATAAAAATAGAAAATAATGAAAATATAAATTTATTTATATGACCAGAATGAGGTTTTAATGAAGATGAAATTTGGAAATTTGAAAGAAATAACTGTGAAATAGGTTTTTTATGAGATAATGTTCTCAGAACTGAATTAGCCTGAATTAGTTGTGTATTTTATTTAATACAAAATAACTTAAATATAAATAACTAAAGTATTTTGATAGAAAATTTATTACTTTATAATAAAATTATGGACTTAAAAAAATATATTTCAAATATTTCTGATTTTCCTAAAAAATGAATAAGCTTCAAAGATATGAGTCCTATTTTAGAAAATAGTGAGGCTTTAGAATTTGCTATAAATTCTTTTGAAATACAAAATACTTGAAAAGTAAATAAGATAGTTTGACTTGATGCAAGGGGATTTATTTTTGGAAGTATTTTGGCTTATAAAATGAGAATACCTTTTATAATGCTTAGGAAAGCTGGAAAACTTCCTTGAGAATGTGAAAATATAAATTATGATTTAGAATATTGAAGCAATACTTTTGAAATTCAAAAAAGTGCAATTAATCCTTGAGATTCAATTGCAATAGTTGATGATTTATTAGCTACTTGATGAAGTGCAAAAGCAGCAATTGATTTGGTAGAAAAGTTAGGTTGAGTTATTGAAAGTCTAAATTTTGTAATAGAGCTTGAATTTTTAAATTGAAAAGAAAAATTTTGAGATAAAAGAATTGTTAGTTTAGTTAAATATACAAAGGGCTAAGACTATTATAGTATTACAAGGGGCTAAAGACCCTTGTTGGTGTTATATAGTTTTGAATTTATTATTAACCAAAAACAAGGGTCTTTAGCCCCTTGTAATATTAAAAAAATGGCAGAAACACAATTTTTCACAAGAAAAGATAATAATCTAAAAGAATATAAATCTAATTTCAAAAAGGCTTTACAGAAAGTAAAAACTGTAAAGATTTTTGAGTTAGAGGTTATTAGTTTTTTTGAAAAATGGATTAATTCACAAAAATCTTATATTCCAAGGGAAGATGTTGATAATTTTTTAGAAAATATGAATTTTTTATTTAAAAATAAAGATTTTTATGATTTTATTTTACTTGAATTAAAAAAAATTAGAAATAATTGAAATATTTTAGAATATAGTTTTAATTTGATTTCAATACTTAATGATTCAAAAAAAGATTTTGAAAAATATTTAACTAAAGTACAAGTTGAAAAAAAATTAAAAAATAATTTAGAAAAAAGTAAAAAAGAAGATGAAGAAAAATTAAAAAGTTTAGAAAATTTATTTGATGAAATATAGAAACAATTATTTTAGTAAAA
>CAZPIB010000046.1:0-6936 GCA_964586815.1 uncultured Candidatus Peribacteria bacterium
TTAAATCTGAAATATTCAGTAACTCTTAATCAAGTAAATCTTCAAATTATAAATATTAAAGGAATAAGTAATAAAATTACTTCAGGATAAGCTAAAATAAAAGTTTTGATAAAAACTAATTGAAATATTATTAATCATAAAATTGAAAAGAGAATAGTATTTATTAGTGTAATCTTATATTCTCAAAATTCTTTAGAAGCCATAATATTTATAAGTCTTTCAGCTATTAGTATGAAAAATATTATAAACATAACATCATTTATATTTATTCTAACTAAATCATAAGTCAGGAATAAATTTATTGTTATTATAAAAACAATTATATTAATAATAGTTAGCATTGTAACTTTAGGAGTATAATGAAGAGAATATTTTGTAATAAATTTTGATAAAATTATATTTGTAATAAAAAAAATCAAAATTAATATAAGTGTTGGTATTAAGCCTAATTTCAGAAAAAGTAAGGTCATAGTTACAGGTATAAGTATTCAAGCAAGATTTAAACCTATTAAATGCTTAAATATACTAACCATTAAAAGTAAAAAAGGGATTATTAATATTAAGTAAATATTATTTAGTGAAAAACCAGCATTTGATAAATTATTAACAAATTTTGAAATAAATAGTATTTCATTTATTTTAGATATATTATTTAAATTTATATGTTTAAAATTATTTTTTATAATATCATATTCTAAAGTATTTATATTGTCTGGTTGTTTTAATACTTCATATTTAGAGGATTCATCAAGTAATAATGCTTTATTTATCCAGTTTTTATTTGATACAAGATTATGTAAAAATTTTTGTAATATATTAATATTAAAACCTGTTATTCAAACTATATTAATGCTTATATTTATATTTTCAGTATTTATTTTTGATAAAATATCAAAAATAAAATTTTTACCTCACCAGATAATTACATAATTATCTTTTTTTAAATTTGAATATATTTTTTCAGAAAAATTATACTTTTCAATTTCATCTTTATATAAAACAACTTTATTTATAAAAATTCAAGACTCTTTTGCTTTTGAATTAAAATCATTTATTTTCTCTTCTTGATTTCTTTCAATAAAAGAAAGGATTTTTGTTTTGTAAACAAAAATAATTGTTTTTTCATTACTTATGAGCTCTCTATTTTCTCAAGTAATTTTATAAATATTTAAATTCAATTCTTTTTCTCAAAAAGTTTTGAATTGTTTTTCAAGTATGGCTCAATTAATAGTTTTTTCACCAGGAATATTCCATTCAAATAGTATTTGATCATCATATTTTGATATAAATTCTTTTTCTAAAAAAGACAAATCAATTTTTAATTTTTCTAAGATATGAATATTTTTTTTAATTTCAATATTTTCTAAAATATTATATTCAATATTTTTAATTTCAATATCTTCTTCTTGAGCATTTATTAAATTTATAGATAAAAAAGAAGTTATTAATATTAATAATATTTTTATAGTTAATTTCATTTTTTTATTTTGATATAAATAAATATATTATATATAATACTATTTAAAATAAAAAAATTGCAAATATAATAGTATTATATATAATAATTAAAAATTATTTTAGTAAACTAAATTATAAAATTATGATTAATTTAATAAAAAATATTTTTAAAGATATTTTTATATTATATAAAAACTTTTTTCACTTTAATGTATCAAAAGTAATTAATATTTTTATATCTATATTTTATATTATCATATTTACTGTTCCTCTTGTAGTCTTTATTAATTTTTATATAGACTTCATAAAATCTACTTGAAATACTTCAATTTTTTATGAATATATATATTATATCATTCAATGATTTATATTTTTCTTTTTTATCTGATCATTATTATATTATTTTACACTTCAGACAAAAGTTCACTTAGATTATATAGATTGAAAACCAAATACTTACAAAAATAATTATTTTAATTTAAGATTACTTTTTAATCATTTTAAATTAGTATTTGTCTTTGTAATTATATTTATAGTATTATTTTTAATTTTTTCTTATCTTTTCAAGTTTTTAATTTTTTCTTTTTGATGAATAGAGGCTATTTACAGTCTACCTATTGCTTTTACAATTTTATCAGGTATTTTAGGAATAATAATACTGTTATTATTTTTCTATTTAACTTATATATTATATATATCAATAATAGTACTTGTAGATAATTCTAATGAAAAAAAGTTTAAATCTATAATATATTATATAAAAAAAGCTTTTTATCTGAATAAATGATTAATGAAAAAAATAAAAATACTATCTATTTTTCTTATATTCACTACATTAAGTTTAATAATTTTAATCCCATTTGTAAATTCTTTATATAAATCTACGAATATTAATAATTTTATTTTATATAAAACAAACCAAATTGAAATTAAAGAAAATAACTTTTTTTACTTTGAAGAATTAAAGCTTATTTATTGAAATAGTGATTTAGAGTCATTGAAAAAAGACTTGAAAACTTTAAATATTATAAAATATATTTTGTTTTTACTTGTATTTTTAGTAATTATTTGACTATTTGGAATGATGTTAGTTTCATTTTATAGAAGAGAGTTATTATGAAAGCAAGAGAATAAAAAATCAAAACAAATTGATATTACTTTTAATAAAATAAAAGAAGAATCTAGTGCAGAAGAAAAACTAGAGAAAAAAAATATAAAAAAAACTACTCCTAAAAAAAAGAAAATTATAACTAAAAAGACTACTACAGCTAAAAAACCAGTAAAAAAAGAAAAAATAAAACCAAAAAAAACTGATAAATAAAATAAATAATGAAAATACTAATTTTTTGAGATATATACTGAAGAATAGGAAGAGCAGCTTTAAAAAAAGAATTACCAGAATTAAAGAAAAAATTTAATTCTGATTTTGTTATTGTAAATGTAGATAATATAACTTCTGGTAGAGGAATAATTGAGAAACATGCTTTGGAATTAGAAAATATGTGAGTTGATATTATGACATGAGGAGATCATATTTTTGATAATTTTGATAAAATAAAAGATTATTTAGATAAATGAGACTCAAAATTAATAAGATGTGCAAATTTTTATAATGATAAAAATTTAGAATGAAAATGATATAAGATTATTGAAAAAAATTGAAAAAAATTATTAGTGATACATATTATAGATGAAATATTTATGAATCATAAAGTTGATAATCCTTTTATAAAAGCAGAAAAAATAATAAAAGAAAATCCACTTTGAAAAGTTGATTGAATAATTATTGATTTTCACAAAGAGGTAAGTTCTAGTTGATATTGATTATGATTTTTTTTAGATTGAAAAGCTAGTTTTATTTTTTGAACTCACACTCATATTCAAACAAATGATGAATTAATTTTAAAAAACTGACTTTGATTAATTTCTGATGTTTGAATGACTTGATCACTTTATTCAGTTATTTGAGCTGATTATAAATCAGTTGAAAGGATATTTTTAAGATGAATAAATAAATGAAAAATAAATCAATGTCTTGATAAAAACTATGTTGTTAATTGAGTTTGTGTAGAATTAGATGATTTTTGAAAATGTATAAATATAGAAAAAATTAGAGTTAGAGATAAGTTATAAAAATTAAAATTTTTAAGTTTATGAAAAAAAGTTTTTTATTATTTGTTATTTTTTTAATATTTGTAATTTCAAGTATTACATTTTTTATGATAATAAATTATTTGGATCCATATTTGAATAAAATTCTTTCAATAATATTTATAAGTTTTACATTTTTTATTTCAATTGCTACATTTTTTTGTTTAATTTTATATTTTATAAAAAAAATTCATTATAGAGGAAGAGTAGAAATTTTTCATATAAGATCTAGCTTTAGGCAATGATACTTAATTTCATTATTCTTTTTTTGAGTTATCCTTTTTAATATATTAAATTGACCAATAATACTACTATCTATACTACTTTTTATAATTTTAAGTTTCTTGGAATTATTTATACAAAATTTAGAATATTAAATATAATATATTAAAAAATGAGAAAAAATTTACTACATCCTTGAGCTTGAGAGCTTTCTTATGAAATAAGAGAGATTGTTGATGTAGCAAAGAAAATTTCTGAGATTAATTCTAAAGAAATTATTTGGGAAAATATTTGAGATCCAGTAGAAAAATGAGAAAAAATACCTAATTGGTTAAAAAGTATTGTACAAAATGCTTGTGGCCTTGATAGAGTTTATGAATATTCTCCAACTAGATGACTTGATAAAACTTTAGAATATTTATCAAAACAAAACTCAAAAGTTAAAAAAGAAGATATTTTATTTTTTAATGGTCTTTGAGATGCAATAAATAAAATTTATAGAAATCTTGATTCTACTTCTAGGGTTATTTGACCAAATCCAGCTTATTCAACACATTCTTCAGCTGAAGCATCTCATGCTTGAAGTGAGCATATAACTTACAAGCTTGATTCAAATAATAATTGGAACCCAGATTTGATTGAGCTTGAAAATAAAGTAAAATATAATCCAAATATTGTAGGGATTTTGGTTATTAATCCAGATAATCCAACTGGAGCTGTTTTTAAAAAAAATATTTTAAAAAAAATTATTTCTATTGCAAAAGAGTATAGACTTTTTGTAATTTTTGATGAAATTTATGAAAAACTTATTTATGATCAAAAAGATAGAGTTATGCTTTCTGAAATTATTTGAGATGTGCCTTGAATTTCTATGAAATGAATTTCTAAAGAATTACCTTGGCCTTGAGCTAGATGTGGATGGATAGAAGTTTATAATAAAAATAAAGATAAGGATTTTGCAAAATATATTGATTCAATTTTAGCTTCAAAAATGTTAGAAGTCTGCTCTACAACCCTTCCACAATATGTTATTCCAGAAATTTATGAATCTAAATATTTTAAAAAGAGTCTAGAATCTAGGATTATAAAGTATAAAAAAAGAGCTAAAAAGGCTAGTGAAATTTTTTCTAAACTTGAATTTATTTGAATAATTGAACCTAAGTGAGCATTTTATTTGTCAATTACTTTTAATTTAAAAAAATTTAATTTAGATTTTGAAATAAATCTTGAAAATAAAGTGGTAGAAAAAATTATTTTAGATAAAATAGGAGAAGATTCTAGATTCGATAAAAAATTTTGTTATTTACTTTTAGAGGAAACTTGAATTTGCTCTGTGCCACTTTCTTGATTTAATTCAAGTATAGATTGATTTAGAATTACTCTTTTAGAGGATAATTTTGAAAAATATTGTAATACATTAACTATAATTTATAACTTTTTACTTAAATTTAAAAAATAATGACTAAAAAAATATTATCATTTTTTATTTTAATATTAATGCTTTTTTGATTAACTCAAGGAGTTTTTGCTTTGACTAATATAGAAAAGTGAATGATGTTGGAAAGATTTCAAGACAATAAAGTAGATTTGATATTTAGAGATAGTTTAAATATTGATGCTTTAGATGCTTTAGATTTATTTAGATCAAATAATAAAATAAAAATTTATGAAAATGTCTTAAGAAGTATATGAGATGAAAAAGAAAATTTAGAGAGAGAAAATTTAGAAGTAGTTAGAAAAATATATGATCTAGAATTTCAATTAGAAAAATTTTGAAAAGATATAGAATCTTTAGAAAATGAAACAAGAAATATAAATTCAAATATAGTAAGAACAAAAGTCGAAGTAAAAAATAAAAATGAATCTATAAAAAAAACAAAAAATAAAATAGAAAATAATTCAGATATTTTAAGGCAGTATATAGCTCATATTTATAAAAAATGAAATTTATTCTTAAAAGAAGGGGAATTAGATAATTTAAAAGCTATTTTGCTTTCTGGAAAAAATATAGAAGAAGTAATGAATGATATTTATTTTAAAGGGCTTTTAGCTATTGCTTGAAAAAGTCTTATACAAAACCATACAAGACTTATTGTTAATTTATATATTGAAAAAAAGATTTTAGAACAAGAGGTTATAAATCTTGAAAAATTTAGAAAAACATTAGCTATAAAAAATAATATATTAAATGATAAGAAGAAATTTAAAGAAAGAATTTTATATGTTTCAAAATGAAAAGAATCACTTTACAAAAAGTATATTTCTAGAAAAATAGAGGTAGAAAAAAGCTTAAGATTAAAAGCTTTTGGTGAAAGAATAAAATTTTTTAATGCTAGCAAGAAACTTCTTTGAGAGCATTGATGTGAATTTGTAGATGTTTTAAGAAATACCCCTAAATCAAGAACTCTTTCAGAAGAATGTTATAAATTAAATAAAATTATTTCTCTTGAAGCAAAACTTGAAGAAAATAGATTAAGGAATAAAGATAAAAATTTTGAAGAATTTAATATAATTGACTGGCCAGTATCTCCACAAAATTGAATATCTGCATTTTTTAATGATCCTTGATATAAAAAACATTTTGGAGTTCTACCTAATGCTATTGATATAAGAGTAGAACAATCTACAGATATAGTTGCTCCACTTGATTGATATGTTATTTCAATAAGAAAACCAACTGACACCTCTTATGCTTTTATAGCACTTAAGCATGCTAGATGATTTGTTACTGTATATTGACATATTTCAGAAAGCTTAGTAGAAAAATATGATTTTGTAAAAGCTGGGGAAGTTTTTGCAAAAACTGGGTGAACTTTTGGTACTCCTTGAGCTTGATATATTTCAACTTGACCACATCTTCATTTTGAAGTATTAAAAAACAAAGTTCATATAGATCCTTTAAAATATATGGATATAAGTTTTTTAAATTTTGATACTTTACCAGATCATTATAAACTAGCCTTTTTTATAGATTATAAAAGTAGAACTTGAGAAGAGCATTTAAATAAAAGAAATTTTAATATTTGATGAAGGTTTGTAATGCAATGAGCTAATGAAATAGAAAGACAAAAATACTTTCTAAGAAAATATGCTAGAAGTGATTTT
>CAZPIB010000047.1:0-6815 GCA_964586815.1 uncultured Candidatus Peribacteria bacterium
AAAAAGCATATCTGGTTTTACAACATATTTTCCATTTCATAAAAAAATAGAATTATTTTTTTTATCTTCTATTTTTATCTGTTTTCAATTATATTCTTCTCAAATAAAATCAAAATACATTTTTTTTGCATCATATTCTCTAAGTCAAATTTGTGCCATATTTTTATTTTTTAATAAGTTCTAAATAATTAACTTTTATATTTTGGCCTCTAAAAACTTGCTCAAATTCTGTAATTGCATTTCAAACATATAGTCATTCAGATTCATAATCAAATGTTTTTACTATTATTTCCCAAGAAGTTTTTTCTATCTCTTGTAATGCATGTAAAAAGTATCATATATGATCAGTTTTAAAAATCATTTTTCATCATTTTTTTGTTTTTGAATATAAATGATTTAAAAATCATACTTGTAATAATCTTTTTTGAAGCCATTTTTTCTTTCTCCAAGGATCTGGAAAATAAATAAGAGTTTTTGAAATCTCATTTTCATCAAAAATATCAGTTATTTTTTCAGCATAATCTTTTATTATAATAAAATTATTATTTTTTATTTCAAGATTTGTATTATCAACTGAGTTATCATTATTTTTTAAGTTTCAAAGAGTTTTTTGTGCAGTTAAAAAACATCTTTTATATTTTATTTCCATTCAAATAAAATTTTTATCCAAATTATCATTTACATTTTTTGAGAAAAAATTACCAAGTCCTGTTCCAATTTCCAAAATCAAAGAATTTTTATTTCAAAAAAAACTATCCCATTTTCATTTATTGCAATAAATTTCAGACTCAAGTTCAGTCAAAATTTTTGGATGATTTTTAACCTTTTCTATATAAGGATTATTTTTTACCCCAAGAGTCTTGATACCCTCTGAGTGTACACTTGTTTCACTGTACATATTTGTATATTTAGTTTAAAAGTCCTCCATTTTTTAAATATTCTTTAATTTCCTCTACAGCTTCATCTATTGAATTTTCTTCAGATACTTGCCTCATTCATTCAATTTCATCTTTATTAAGTCAAAGATCTTTACCAGTTTTTTCAAAGTATTCCATTTTATTATTTATTTATATTAATATAGTTTTTCTAATCTACTCTCTCCCCTGCTGTCAATAATTTTATAACCTGCTTCTAATAATTCAGATCTTAAATTATCTGCTAATTCAAAGTTTTTTTCTTGTTTAGCATTATTTCTTGCTTCTAATTTTTGTAATATTTTTTCTGGAATCTCAATGTCTTTCCCCAAAATACTAAAATCTATTATATCTAAAACCTCATTAATAGTTTTATAAAAATCAAGAAGGCTTTTGATTTCTTCTAGTGAAAATAACTCATCTCTAATAGAAGTATTTACAAATTTATTTAATCAGAAAAATAAAGCTAAGGCTTCAGGAGTATTAAAATCATCTTCCAAAATCCTTACAAATTCTTGCATATATTCTTGCATGGTAATTGAAAAAGATTTACTTATTCAAGAGATTTTTTTATCTCCAGATATTATTTCCAAATTTATATTTTTAATTGTTTCATCAATTTTATTGATTGTAGTAATATTTTTTTCTACTAAATCTAAGCTAAAATTAATAGAATCTCTATATTTTCATCAAATAAAACTTAATCTAATTGCTCTATATAAAACTGATTTGTTTTCAGATTTAAATTTATTTTCTAAATTTTGTAAAGTATAAAAATTTCATAAAGATTTACTCATTTTTTTACCATCAACCATTATGTGTCATGAATGTAGCCAATATTTTGCAAATGGCTTTCTAGTACAACTCTCAGTTTGAGCTATTTCATTTTCATGATGTGGAAAAATTAAATCCTCTCCTCACATATGAATATCAATTTGAGGCCCAAAAGCCTTCATATTACAAGCACTGCATTCAATATGCCAACCTGGCCTTCATTTTATTTTTAATTTTTTATCTCAAAATTCAAATTCTTCTTCCCAAAAATTTTCTCAATCTTCTTTTTTCCAAGATTTCCACAAAACAAAATCACCAAAATTCTCCTTTGAATATTCATCATTATCTATTCTTACTCAATTTTTTAAATTATCTAATTTAAGGCCTGATAATTTTCAATATTTTTTAAAACTTGAGACTTTAAAATAAATACTAGAATCTTCTCAAAAATAAGCATTTCATCTTCTAAGCATAGTATTTATCATTCTAACCATTTCTGGAATCACACTTGTAACTGGAATAATATTATCAGCTTTTACTACATTTAGTTTTTCTAAATCTTCAAAAAATATTTTAGTATATTTTTCAGTGAAATTTTTTAAAGTTTCTCAAGCTTTAATACTATCTCTGATAGTCTTGTCATCAACATCAGTAATATTCATAGTTGTTTCTACTTTATTTCAAAGAAATCTCAAAGTTTTTACTACAATATCTTCAAAAATAAATGTTTTTAAATTTCAAATATGAGCATAATTATAAACTGTAGGCCCACAATAATAGACTTTTATTCTATCACCTTTTAGTGGTTTAAACTCTTCTTTTTTCCTGGTTTTTGTATTAAAAATTTGCATTTTATTTTTTTATTTTTTTAAATATAGTTTCACTAACTTTTGAGGCATTAGTATATTTCATTATTTCATTATTTATTTTTACATTTGGTCATTTTTTACACATTCCCATACAATTAGATTTTTCTATATTAATATTTTTTAAATCAAATTTTTTTATATCTCTTTTAATTCTTATAGTTATATAATTTGAAAAATTATTTAAGCAAGCAATTCAAGTGCAGACTTTTATTTGTAACATTTTTATATAATTATTTTCTAAAAATTCTTTCTATTTCTTCAATTGGCCTACAAATAAAAGCTCTATTTTCATCAAAAATAATAGCTCTTTCCATAAGTTTAGGAAATCTAACCATTGCTTTTAAAATATCTAAATCATTAGAATCTGTTGTCAATTTAGCTTCCTTAAATTCAGCTTCTTTTATTCTAGTAAATTCAATTGCTTTTAATTTTAATTTTTCTTGTAATTCAAGAAGTTCTCCTAAATCTAAAGGATTTTTTAAATATTCTCTCATTATAAAATTCTTTTTTGATTCTTTAACAAATTTTAAAGCCTCTCTAGATTTACTACATCTAGCATTATGTAATAATGTAATCATTATTTTATATTTAAAAATTAATTATAAATATTATATAAAATAAATAAGGAAAATCTAATTTTTTATATAGAATTTTTTTACATAATACTTAAATTATATCTTAAATATGAAAAAAATAATATTTTTTAATAAGATAAATTTGACATAAAATATTTTTATTATATAAATAATAAATAAAATATAAATTTAACTATTAGAAAATGACTATAAAGAATATTGATAATCTAAATATTAATAAGAATTATGAATTATCAAAATCAGTTACAAAACCAAAATTAGATATTATTGATAATACTAAAAGTACTACTAGTGGAATATTAGAAAATACAGGTGATAATCTTCTATCAAAATACTTAAAACAAATTAAAATTTATGATCTTTTAAGTAGAGAAAAAGAAAAGATATTATGAGATAAAATTAAAAAAGGGTGTAAAAAAGCAAGGGAAACATTTATATTAGCAAATTTGAGACTTGTTGTATCTATTGCTAAAAAATATACTTGAAGATGACTTTGTACTCTTGATTTAATTCAAGAATGAAATATGGGTCTTTTTAAGGCTGTTGATAGATTTGATTCAAAAAAATGATATAGATTTTCTACTTATGCTACTTACTGGATCCGCCAATCAATAACTAACTCTATTGCTGATCAAGCAAGAACTATTAGAATCCCTATTAAGGTAGTTGCACAAATAA
The DNA here is from genome assembly GCA_964586815.1 of uncultured Candidatus Peribacteria bacterium. Taxonomy (GTDB): domain Bacteria; phylum Patescibacteriota; class Gracilibacteria; order BD1-5; family UBA6164; genus CAWUJK01. The sequence goes on from CAZPIB010000047.1 coordinate 3,832, forward strand.
GTAAATTTAACTCTACACATACAAAATTAACTCAAGAACTTTCAAGAAAACCATCCTTACAAGAGATTGCTAAAAAATTGAATATAAAAATTGAAAAAGTTTTACATCTAATTGATATTTCACAAAGTTCTTTATCTTTAGATTCTCCAATAAACTCAAAAGAGGATGCTTCTTTATTAGATTTCACAGAAGATCCAAAAAGTGATCTACCAGAAGCACATATTGATACTATTTTACATAAAAAAGAAGTACTTAAAATACTTGATTATTTAGATGATTCAGAAAAAACAGTTATAAAAATGCTATTTGGTATAGATAACACAAAAACACATACTTATAAAGAAATATCAGACTTATTATGAATTAAAATTAAAAAAATTAAATCAATAGAAGATATAGCTCTTAGAAAACTAAAAAATAATGAAAATATAAATAAAGAAAAATTTTAAAAAATTGATTACTAAATTAAAAATTTAAAAAAATTTGCTATTTATAAATTTTTAATATAATAATTGAGCTAAAGTAAGCCGGGTTAGCTCAGTTGGTAGAGCAGAGGACTGAAAATCCTTGTGTCACAGGTTCAAATCCCGTACTCGGCACCATTTAAAATTTAAAAACCTACAAATTAATTTGTAGGTTTTTTTGGTATCTTATAGTAATCAAATAAAAATTCAGCTATATCTCTAAAAATTAGAGCAGCAGTAGCTCATCAATAAATAGAAGTTCTTGGTCTAACAAGTTTTACAATTATTACAAATTTTGGATCTTCTGCAGGTCAAAATCAAGCAAAAGATGCATATGTAGAAGCTTGTCATGTTTCATATCATCACCTTGAGGCTATTTGAGAAGTTCAACTCTTTCAAGCTAAATTAAAACCTTCAACACCTCATGTCTTTACTGAATCTACTAACATTTTAGTAATAATTCTTGAAGTTTTTGGTTTTATTACTCTATGTGTTTTTTCTGGCCTATATTCCAAAATTTTTCAATTTGAATAAACAATTCTATCAACAATATATGGTCTTATATAAACTCATCAATTTGCTAGTATACTATATGCAGTAGCCATTTGAAGTGGGGTAACTGAAATTCAAAGTCAATAACTAGAAGTAAGCAAATTTGAAATTGACCAATTATTTAATTCTCTAATATTAGCTGTTACTTCTCAAAATAAAGAAATTCATGTTTTTTGATCAAATCAAAATGCTTTTAAATAATTATAAGCAATTACTCTTCAGTATCTTTGAGCTATTCTAATCATTCAAACATTACAAGAATAAGTTAAAGCATTTCCAAAAGTATGATATCATAAACATTTTCTTGATACATTAGAAATTGTAAATTGATCAATTGTTAGACTTCAATCATCTTGATACATAGAGTTTTGAGTAATTTCTCAAGTATCAAGTCAGATAGCAACAGTAAAAGCTTTCATTATAGAACCTGGTTCAAATAAATATGAAATTGCTCAATTTCTATAAACTGCAGGTCAAAACTTATTTACATATTTATATTTAATGATTATTGGATTTCAAATTTCTTGCTCAGTCGCTTCTCTTAATAAAATTATTTCTGAGTTATAAAGAAACTCTTTTCCATTAATAGAATCTTCTACAAAAACTGGAATTCATTTTAAATCAATAATTGGATCTTTATATTTCCTATGATTTACTTTTTCAAGCTCATAAACATTTCAAGGTCTATTAGGATTATAACTTGGATAATTTGCCATAGATATAATTTTTCAAGTTTTAGGATTCATCACAATTACGCTTCATTTATTTGCTCTAAATTCTTTAACTCCTTTTTCTAGAACTTTTTCAACTTTTGCTTGAACATTTCTATCAATAGTAGAATAAATTTTTGCTCATTTTCAAAAAAGTTCTCATTTTTCTAAACTTATTGGATTAATTGTTCTTCATCTCACATCTCTTCTTGCTATAATATATCATTTATTTCATTTTAAGATTTCATCAAAATATCACTCTAATCAATATTGACCTCTCCCTCTATTATTTAAAAATCATAATACTTGAGATGCTAATTGACCTTCTGGATAAAATCTTTGTGGAAATGGTGTTAAAATAATATATTTAAAAATTACTTCATTCCCATCAAGAATTCATCTTCTGTAAGCATCTCTTTCTTCTTTTAAATATTTTTCTATTTTCTCTGAGCTTTCTATTGAAAGTTTTGATATAATTGGTGTGTATCTTCTATATCTTTTTCTAATTAATTCTTGAATCCTAATCTCCAAAATTGAAATTACTTTAGATAATTCTTTAGCTACATACTTTTTATTATTTATTTTTTCAGGATTAATAAATAAATTTCAATCAGTAACGTAAACTCACTCTAATCATAAAGAAATAATTTTTGCTGATTGTTTATCAGTTAAATTAGTATATAATAAAACTGATGTTATTTTATTTAACTTTAGTCTTTGTTTTAAAAATTCTGTAATTTTATTTAAAATATATTTTTCTGAATACTCAAAATCTTCCAGAGTCAAAACTCTTAGAAATCTTTTTAAATTTTGTTTACATTTTTTTTGATTTTTTTGAACACATAATTCAGTAAAAATTATAGCTCTTAAAAAAACAATTAACTTTTCTTCATCTCATTCACCCATTGGGTCAATAGCTAAATCATTTAAACTAACAGATGTAGCCAAAACATTAGAATTATTCGTATAAATGTTTCATCTAGTAACTGGGATTTCTACTTTTCAAATCTGTTGATTATCTGCTAAAGCTTTATAATATTTATGCTCAAATACTGTATAATAAAAAACACTTGATATCAATATAATAAACCACAAAAAAAATACAAAAAAAACAATAGTTTCTCTTTTTATAAATTTCAAGTTTTTTAAAGTATATTTTATTTTTTGTATCATATATTTTTTATACATTATATTTTTAATTTCTATAAAAATATAATGTATTTTTATAGAAATTCAAGGTTTTATTTTATTTTTGTAA
>CAZPIB010000048.1:0-6687 GCA_964586815.1 uncultured Candidatus Peribacteria bacterium
TATTATTTTGTATTTCACTACTATCAATAGTATTATCTTTGATATTATCTCAAAGTAATCTATAGCTATTAAAAGCATCATCTGGAGTTGCATATACTCAGGTTATTTTTTCAAATAAACTTCAAAGAGTTCCGGCTCAGTTGACATTTGCAAATACTCATGTTCAGATTATTGATAGTCAAACTATCAGTCATCATATGAAGTATTTAGATTTTAGTATTTTTGTTTTTGTCACTAGGGTACTTTTTTTATTACTCATATTTTTTTTAAGTTATATAGTATTATGTAAATAATAATATCACATTTTTTAATATAAATATAATAAAAATCATTTACTTTTGTTAAAATTATTTTATGAATAAGAATTTGAGTCTATTATTATTTTTAATGCTTTTTAATTTATTTTATTTTTTTGACAAGTATTTTTTTATTATTAAAATAAAGTTTATAAAAAAATTAATAAAAATAGATGATAGAAAAAAGAACAATAACTTGAATATATTCTCCAGCAAAATCAGGGGATTTTTGATTTGTAGATGTAGAAGGAGAACAAAAGGGATATTATGTCCACCTATTCAATAAAAAAAATGCTTTGCCTTGAGATAAGGTTTTATCTGAGATTAAAACTTTTAGGTGAAAAGATGAGGCTGTAATTGTAAAAATATTAGAAAGGAGTGATAAAATTTTTATTTGAAATTTTCAAGCTTGAAAAAAAAATATATGATGAAAATGATATGCTTTTTGATTTGTAGTAATAAGAGATCAGAGTTTTAAGATAGATGTTTTTGTTCCTGGTAAATATATTAAGCATGCTAAAAATTGAGATTTGGTTTGAATTAAAATTAAGTCTTGGGAAAATCAAAAAAATCCAAAATGAGAAATAGTTGAAGTCTTATGAGATGAAAAAAAATTAAATCTTTTTGTAGATAGTTATATTTTAGAATCAGGATTTAAACAAAAATTTGATTATGATGTAATCAAAGAATTAGATAATATTTCAGATAAAATTGACATAAAAAAAGAATTGGAAAAATGAAAAAAGGATTTAAGAAAACTATTTACTTTTACTATTGATTGAGAGGATGCAAAAGACTTAGATGATGCAATTTCTATTGAAGAAAGCCAAAATTGAGATTTTAAGCTTTATGTCCATATAGCTGATGTAGCAAATTATATTATTGAAGATTCTAAACTAGACAAACAGGCTATTTCTAGATCTACTTCAGCATATTTAACTGATAGAGTAATTCCTATGCTTCCCGAAAAACTTTCAAATAATCTTTGTAGTTTAAATCTGGGTACCCCGAAGTTAACTCTGACTTGTGAAATGAGAATATGAAAAGATTGAAATATCAAAAAAACAGAAGTTTATGAAAGTATTATAGAATCAAATTTTAGGCTTACTTACAAAGAAGTTGATGAAGTAGAAAAGTGAAAACTAGAAATATGAAGTAAATTATTTTGATGATGAAAATTAACTTGAGAACTAATAGAAAAATTAAATATTTCTCAAGTTTTAAAAAATATTATAGAAAAAAATAGAAAAAATACTTGAGTTTTGGATTTTGATTTTCCTGAAACTAAAGTTGTTTTAGATGAGCAAAAAAATGTAGTAGAAATTAAGCAATATCCAAGATATAATTCAAATAAATTAATTGAATTATTTATGGTTTCAGCTAATGAAAGTGTAGGAAAATTATTTTCTGAATTACCATTTTTACATAGAATTCATCCACAACCTAATCAGGAAGATATTTCAAAATTACAATCAACTTTAAATATATTTAATATAGATTTTGTTTTAAAGAAATTTGATACAAAAGAGTTTTCTGAATTATTAGAAAAAATTGAAAACAATAAAGCTAAATCAGTTCTTGAAAAAGTAATATTAAGAACTCTTTCAAAGGCTGTTTATTCAGTTGATAGAGAAGGTCATTTTGGTCTTTGACTTGATTTTTATAGTCATTTTACTTCACCAATTAGAAGATATCCAGACTTACAAATACATAGAATAATTAAAGAAAAAATAAATAAAAAATTAGACAAAAATAGGGTAAATCATTATGAAATGATTTTAAAAAGTATTGCCTTAAAATGTTCTACTCAAGAAAGAAAAGCAGAAAAACTAGAGTACAAAGTTAAAGATTATTATACTTGCAAATTTTATGAAACAAAAGTTTTAGAAGAGTTTGAAGTAAATATTTCAGGTATTATACCTAAGTGATTTTTTGTAATACTTGAGGATAGTTCTGAAGGTTTTGTTGAATTAAAGGATAATTATGATTTTGTTTATATAGAAGAATTAATGAAATTTGAAGATAAAAAAAATAATATTTTTTATAAACTTTGAGATAGTTTAAAAGTTAGATTATTTGAAGTTGATATGATATGATTAAGAATGAATTTTAAAATAAACTAAATTTAAATTTACAAAAAAGAAAAAATCCATATATTTAATATTATTTTATAAAAAAATATATGAAAATATTAAAAAAAATTCTAAGTATAATAACTTTATTAGCTATTTTGCTTGTCATAGTTTCTCCAATAAATGTTGTAGCATGAATAGATGTTAAAAATTTTGTAGAGAAAAGCAATAAAACATTTTTTGTAAAACAAGTAATTCTTTCAAAAATTGATTTAAAAAAGATTAAATCTTGAGATATTTACAAAATAAAAATTGATGAGCTAATTTATAAAATAAAAGATAATGAAAAAGCTTTGAATAATTTAAGTAGTAAAATTATTGAAATCAGAGCTCAAGTATCTAAATTACCAACAAGCACAAGAACCAAAAAAGTCTCAGCAATTTTAAACTACTTAGATACAAAGGTTAATTTAGAAAAATTTAGACTATCTTTAAAAAAGTCTGAAAACCTAATAAATGAAAAAAATACTACTAAAGACAATTTGGAAAAAAGATTAGAGGAAATGCAAACTTCTACTTTGTCAAAAGCTGATACAAAAAAAATTAATGATAAAATAGTTCAAATACAATTAAATACACTTAAACAAGTAAATAATAAAATTGAGATTCTTTGAAAAGACTTTAAAAAACTTACAAATCATGAAACAAAAGGTGATTTTAAATTTAATATGGATGTAGATCATGATTTAATTTGAAAAGTTAAATCAACACTTGAATTAAATAATTATAAAGTAAAATCTTCTTGATTTAACTCACAATTTTCTGGAGAATTAAAAATATTAATTGATTCTAGTTTTAAATGACAAGATGCATTTAAAATACAATTATCTAGTTTTATAGATTTCATCACTAAAGATGAAAATATGTATATATTAATAAATAAATTAAATATAGAGAATGAAAGCTCAGATCTATTTATAAAAGAACAATTAGAAATTTTAAAAAAAATTGCTGAAAAAAATAAATATATAAAATTTAGTAGTGAGGATACAACTCAAATTTTAGAAAGTTTAAAAAATCTAAATCCTTCTAAAATATTATCTCAACCTCTACTAAAAGCATATAAAAAGCAGGGAAATAGATACTATTTAATTCCAACAAAATATGCTTGTGATACATTAAAAGAATTATCAAATGTATTTGATCCATTTAATGGCTCTAAATGTAGTGAGTCTCAATATAATAATTTTCTAGAAGAAATGGCAGAAGTTGGTGAACTATATATGGAGATTTGAACACATAAACATAAACTAGGTTTTGATATGTTTCCTCAACCTGATGTAAAAAGTTGGAATTCTTATATAATTTTTACAAACACAAGTATAGATAAAATTAAGTCTGAATTATTAGCAAAAGATAGTGAAGGCTTTAAATTAGAATATATAAAAAATCAAAAATTAGATTTCACTCTTAATATTTATGGGTGACATAAAGATCAATTTAAAATTAAGTTTAATTCTATCTTAAATAATAAAAATCAATTTACTTTTATAGATTCTAGTATTGATTTTCAAGAAAATAATAATTCACCAGATGCAGAATTACTAAATGCAAAATTAACTTTAAAAAATAGAAATATTGTTTGAAATTTTGAGTATTCTAATAAGAGTCCTAGCTTGAATGATGTATTGAGGGAACCATGACACAAGATTACTTCAACATTAACTTGAAAACTAAATCGTAATAATAAAATACAAGACTTAAATTTCAGTATTTCTTGATCTAAAATAAATCCTCAAGAAAAATTCTTAGATGCGGAATTTACAAAAAATTTTAGTAATTATACTTTTAAGCTTCATATTATGGAAGATGAGTATAATTCATTAAAAACAGACATAAAATTACAAAATAAAAACATATCATGAACAACTACTATAGTTTTAGATGAAAAAGAATTTTTAAAAATAACACATAGCTGAAAATATGAAAAAGATTATTTGAAATTAAATAATAAAATTGATTTTAATGATAATCCTTTTTCTAATAATTTATTATGAAATAAGCAAGATGCTCAAAATTCTAAAGTAATTTTTAATATTAGAGAACTATCAAAACATATAGAAATGCAACTTGTTAAAGGTAATATAAATGTATCTAATCTTATATCAGAAAATAATAAAATTAACTTTATAAAACTAAGATTAAATGAAAAAGATTTTAAAAATTCAGATTGAAGTGATTTTTTAATATTTATTAAAGGTGGTTTATATCAAATATATTGAGAAGTTATTGATTCAAATTGAAATATCAAAGCTGTTATTAGATGAAATACTATTGAAAATTTAGTAAAAATTAATTGAAAAACTATAAAAAATTGAGATATAGTTTGAAAAGCTAAAATTCAAAAACAAGAAAAACTTAAAACTCAAGCAAATATAAATTTTAATATTGATTCTAGATTTAATAAAAGTAACTTTAATCTATATATAGATTATATAGAATGAGATAAAAAAATTCTTGAAATAGAAATTGATAATAAATCTACAGTTGAGTATAAAACAGTTAATATACAGTCTCCAAATAAAAATAATACTATAAATATAAAAGATGTATTTTCTGATTAAATATATAAAGCAAGAAAATGTAAACTATAAGTATTATTATATCTAATAAAAATAGATATAATAAACTTTTGAAATCTACACAATACAAACAAAAACTTGCAAATACTTAAATATATATATAATAATTTCACTATTTTAAGGAAGACATTATAAATAATGTTGTTTGACCTTTTTATTATTAAAAATATATTATGGCAAAACATGGTAAAAAATATAGAAAAGCAATAGAGCTTGTTAATCAAGACTTATCTTACTGAATTGAAGAGGCAGTTGAATTACTTGAAAAAACTAATACAGTTAAATTTGATCCAACTGTTGAAATTCACTTTAATTTAAATCTAGATCCAAAACATGTAGATCAAATGATTAGAACAACTTGTTCTCTTCCAAATGGTTCAGGTAAAAAATCAAAAATTTGTGCTATTACTGATGGTGATACTAAATCTTTACTTGCAGCTGGAGCTTGCGTTGCTGGTTGAGAGGAATTGATTGATGATATTGCTCAAGGTAATATTACTCTTGATTTTGATACTGTAGTTGCTACTCCAACTATGATGAGGCATTTAGGTAAAATTGCTAGAGTTCTATGACCTAAGGGTCTTATGCCTAATCCTAAGGCAGGTACTGTTACACCTGATTTAGAATCAGCTATTAAAGAAATTGCTGCTGGTAAATTTGAATTTAGAACTGATAAACATGGTAATATTCATTCAATTTTTGGTAAATTATCATTTGGTCAAAATAAATTAGTAGAAAATTTAAAATTCTTTTTAAATTTAATTAATGAGGTTAAACCAAGTGGAGCTAAGGCTATATATATAAATTCAGTATTTATATGTGATGCTATGGGTCCTTCTATTCAATTAGATATGACTTCTCTAAAAAAATAATTATCAAAAAAACTAAAAAAAGCTAGATTTTCTAGCTTTTTTTAGTATATTAATTTAAATATAATTAAATAAATTTATAAAATAAATGTACAATCATAAAGAAATAGAAAAAAAATGGCAAAAATATTGGGAAGAAAATAAAACCTTTAAAATTAAAAATGATTTTTCAAAACCTAAATATTATTGTCTTGATATGTTTCCATTCCCAAGTTGAGCAGGTCTCCATGTTGGGCATCCAGAGGGAATGACTGCTAATGATATAGTTGCAAGGTATAAAAATGCTAAAGGTTTTAATGTATTACATCCAATGTGATGGGATGCTTTTTGACTTCCTGCTGAAAATTATGCAATCAAAACTGGAACTCATCCAAAAATCACAACAAAACAAAATATAGATAATTTTAGAAAACAAATAAAATCACTAGGTTTTTCTTATGATTGGGATAGAGAAGTAAATACAACTGATCCAGAATATTATAAATGGACTCAATGGATTTTTCTTAAAATGTTTGAAAAAGGTTTAGCTTATGAACAAGATTTACCTATAAATTATTGTCCAAGTTGTAAAACTGGTTTAGCAAATGAAGAAGTGTTAAATGATTTTTCTTGTGAAAGATGTGGAGAAACTGTTGTTAAGAAAAAAATCAGACAATGGGTTTTATCTATTACAAAATATGCTGGAAGACTGTTAACTGATATTGATAAATTAGACTGGCCAGAAGGACTTAAACAAATGCAAAGAAATTGGATAGGTAAAAGTGAAGGTTGTGAATTTACTATGAAAAAATCTGATGATGAAGCTAAA
>CAZPIB010000049.1:0-6634 GCA_964586815.1 uncultured Candidatus Peribacteria bacterium
GAGCTAAAAATAGAGATCAAGTAACAGTAAAAATTATTGATAAATCATGAAGAAGGCCAGTATGAATTATTACTGGAAAAAAAGTTTTTAACTAAAAAAATAGAAATAACAGTTTTTGTTATTTCTATTTTTTTAATTTAATATACTAAATTTCCAACTGGTAATGTAATTCAACTTCATCAAGCTCAATTAAAAATTTCAAACATACTATCTATAGTTCATCCATCATGTGTACTATTAGCTTTATTATCAAAATTGGTTTTTTTCTCAAATTTAACTCATAATTTAAATGCACCAAAAGGTAATCCAAAAGTATCATCTCGACTATTATAAAATCAACCACAAAGACCTCTTGTAGTATCAGTTTCCCAACAAATACTATCTCATATTCTAGAGTCTTTTAACTCTTTAGAAACAAAAGGACTTATAACAGTTTTAAATGCTCAAGAATTTGTGAACGCTGGATATTGAGCATTATCATTAAATAATTGATGTAATGCTGTTTCCATTATTTTCATGTCAGAAATTCTCATAGCATCTCTAGCTCATTGTAATTGAGTAGTAAAAACTCATATAGCTCCTGTTGCTAGGATTCAGATAATTGTTATTACTACTAATAATTCAATTAGTGTAAAACCTTTTTTTGTATTTTTTATCATTTTTTAATTTATATAATAAATAAGATTACTTTTTAAGTATATTCTTTTTTTATTATTTTGTCAAAATTTTTCACATAAAATCCATTGCCATATATTAATTTATACTGATAGTAGATTAATTTAATTATTAAAATCTTAAAAATAATTTTTAATATATTAAATAAAGTTTAATTATTTACAATAATTCTTCAATCACTTTCATTAAAGCTAATCTCATAAATTCAAGTTTTATTTAGTATAATTAAATTTCAGTCTTTTTCTACATAAAAATCAATTATCTTATTATTTTTTGCTTCAATTTGTCAAAGATATCTTAAAGATTGTGTTAATCTAAAAAATCTAGTATTTGGTTTAAAGATCCATACCTTATTATTAAGTAACATATAAACATAGCTTAAATTAGCTCTTGCTATTATTTTTACTTTTGATGATTTATCATATAGTTTATAACTATTAGGAAGGTTATTTATTCTAATGCTTTCAAGTCTATAAGGATTAGAGAAAAATTTAAGTATGGATAAATCATTTTTTAAAATATAAAAACCTCAATCAATTGCTACACTTAATATGTTTCATATTGCTCTTGAATCTTCTTTTTTTAAATTAGCCTCTGCACTTGTAAAGTTATTTCAAGATCTTGTATGTTTATAAATTTGATTAGTATCTTTATTTACTAAGTAAATATTATTTCTTCAAAAACTTAATATAGAATGAGCCCTTTGCCATAAATCTTGTCATAAAACATCTCTGAAAAAGAATTTTCATGAAGAAATAAATTCTACTACTTTTCATCTTTCTGTAAGAAGCATTATACTTCTATTTAAAACTGTTGCATCAATAAATTCATCATCTCACAAATTTTGAAAAGTATTAATTTTTGGTTTTTTATTTTTCCATATTGGTCCAATAATATTATTTTTTGTTATTAAAAATACCTTTTTATCTACTACTATAGTTTCTATAATTTCATTTTTAAGGTTTTCAGGAATCCTATAAATTAAATTTTTTTCATTCTCTGAAAAAGTTTCTATTCAATCAAATGTCTTTTTTATAATATTTAGTTCTTTTTTTAGTTTTTGAATATTATTTAAGTTAATTTTTTTTTCTTGTAGTATTTTTAATATTCATTCTGCAGCTTTAATATTTAAGTTAAATTTCTCAGGATTTGAATAGTTATGTGAAGCTAAAATTTTATGCTTTATTGCCTGCTCAAAAAGCTGTTGATTTACTATTTGCTTTTCAGTATTTGTTACTGTTTGCAGAGCTCAAGAAAGAATAGTATATAATACTATAGTAGCAATAAGCATTCATAGTATAAGTAATAAGTTTTTTATTAGCTTTGATTTTTTATCTAATTTTTCTTTTAATATTTTAAAATAAGCAAGTATTAATTTTATAAAATTATTATCTATTAATTTAAATCATATTTTTTTAATTTTATCTATTAATTCACTTTTTTTCTCATTTTTTAGATTTTCATTAGTGTATTGTATACTTATAAATCATATTTTTTTATCTAATTTTTCTCATAAAAATATTATTTCAAGATTTTTATTTATTTTATCAGTTTTTCTATTAAAAGCTTCTTCATTAAAATCACTATATGATAAATAATTTAGTAATCTAGTAGTTCAAATTATTAAAATATCATTATTATCAAGATCTCATTCTGATATAAAGCTAAATTCTTTTTTATCTTCTTTTTTATTTGTTATTTCAATTGTTTCTCCAGTATCTTTTATTAAGTATAAAGATGGTTTACCTATTTCAGAAAATATAAAATAGTTATTACTTAAAACTGATAAAAGAATATTTAAATATTCTCAAGTTTTTTTTTCTTTATTATATGTCTTAAGTAATGAATTTATTTTTTCCAAAACTTTACTGAAATCCTTATAAGTGTCTTCTTTAGATATTTTATCTATAACTAGGTCAAAGATTTTACTTTCTAATATTTCAGCATAGTTTTTATTATTTGAATCAATCAATATAAAAAAGTCTAATTTATGATCAAGACTTATATTTTTTACAATAATTTTATTTTTTCAATTTTTTTTAATTTTTGTGATACTGTAATTAATCATTTTTTATTTTATTATATTATTTTTTTTACTTATTAATTATATTAAATTAATTATAATTTCAAATTTATTTTTTAAGTAACATTTTTTTAAGTAACATTTTTTTAAGTAATATTTTAGTAAATAAAGATAATATTTTTATTTTTAAATAAATTATTAGTGAAATAATATTTATTTTTTAAATTTTATTTTTTATTTAGAGCTTAATAAATTAACATTTTGACTTTTTTATTTTAAATATATAATTTAGTTTAATAAAAAATAAAAAAATATTAATGAAGCAAATTTTTAAAAATAAGATTATTAATATAGATTCTAATATAGAAGATAGAAAATTCTTAATTAAAAAATTAATACCTATAATTCCTTTATGATGAGAAGATTTTGAAGTAATTTTTTTAGATGATCTTTTAGAAGAAAGAAAAAATTTAGAAATGCTTGAGAAATCTAAAGAAAAACCTGCTACTTGGTCAAATGTTTATTCTCCAAAAGATGAACTTGATATTTTTAATAGATTATTCAATAATGCAATAAAAAATCAAAAAAAAATTCATATAATATGAGCTACTCTTTGATCAGAAATAGAAATTTTGGAAAAGTACTATAGAGAATTATGATTTTTTAGTGAAGAAATAAATGCTTTCAAAGTAGATTTTTCTAAAGTCTTAGTAAGTATTTCAGTAAAAATTGAAAATCTAATGTATAGGGGTTCAGATTATAAAAGATTATGAAAATCTATATTTTTTAATCCTCCAATTAGAGAATCAAAAGAAGTAAAAAATATGTTTAAATGAATAAATAGGTGAGTAATTGCCTGAATATATACAAAAATTTTTGATTTTAAAAGACAAGATTTTTTACAAGAACAAATAATTGCAGAACATATTTTACCAATAACTATGGCAAAAGTTTTAAATTATAATTTAAAAGATTTATGATTTAAGTGAGAAGAAAGTTTACTTATAATAAATTATTAATAGCAATATTTTATGACTAAATAAAAAATACCTATCAAAATACTTTTTATTTGTAAAAAATTAATAATTACTTAAAATTACTTAAAATTATTTTTTAATTAAAAAGTATGGTAAATATTGAATCAGAGATATTAGAATCTGAAGATGCTGAATTTGAGGGTACTATTTTAAAAGAACCAAACTATATTAGTCTAATTGCATTAGACTTAAATTTAAAGGATTTTCAGGTGAAAATTGTTTTGGAATTAATGTTAGAATGATCAACTGTTCCTTTTGTTGCAAGATATAAAAAAGATTTAACAGGAAATTTAGATGAGAATAATATTAGAGATATTATAAGTACAAAAAATAAAATAGAAAAGCTTCATAAAGCAAAACAAGTAGCAGTAAATTGAATTGAAAAATTAGGAAAAATGACTAAGGAGTTGATGTATAATATACTAAAAGCACAAACTATAAAAGAGGTAGAGGAAATCTATAAACCATATAAAAGTAAGAAAAAAACTAAGGCAATGCTAGCTATTGAAAAATGATTTCAAGTCATTGCTAATTTAATAAAATTAAATAAAGAGTTTGAAATCCAAAATGACTTACTAGAAAAATACTCTAGAGAAGAAATAATAGAAGGATCAAAAGATATTATAGCTTCAGAAATTGCACAAAATTCTGATCTTAGAGCTGATTTACTTGAAACTTTGCAAAAATATTCTAATATTTTTTCAAAAGTGAAAACTCAAAAAGCTTTAGAGAAACTTAATGATAAAGATAAAGGACAAATCTCTAAATTTGATATTTATTCAGATTTTAATCACAGAATTTCTTGGTTGAAACCTTATCAAATTTTAGCACTTAATAGATGAGAAAATTTAAAAATTCTTTCTATAAAAATAGAAAAAACTGAGAAAACTTTTGATGGAATTTCTTTTCACTATGCAAGACTTCTTGATATTAGGGTACCATTTATTCATGAATTGGAAGAATCTTTTAAGTCAGGTTATGATATTTTATTTAAGTCAGTAGAAAATGAGCTTAGAGGTATTTTAAGTGAGATTTGAGAAGATGATGCTATTGATACTTTTAAGCAAAATTTGGCTCATTTGCTTCTTACTAAACCAGAATACTGAAATAAAATTCTAGCTATTGACCCAGGTTTTAATGCTGGTTGTAAAATGGCTATTTTGGATGAATTTGGTAATCCATTAAAATTTTGAAAAATATTTTTACATAAAAAACTAGATGCCATAAAGAGTATTTCTACATTAATCAAAAAATACAAAATTGAAGCTATTATTGTTTGAAATGGAACTTGAGTAAATGAGATTACAGCAATTTTGCATGATATAACAGATATTGATATTTATATAGTAAATGAAAGTGGAGCCTCAGTTTACTCAGCTTCAAAAATTGCACAAGAAGAATTTCCAGATCTAGATTCGCTTGACAGATGAACAATAAGTATTTGAAGAAGGTTTATTGACCCATTAAGTGAGCTTGTAAAAGTTCCAGTTGGTAGTATTTGAGTTTGAATGTACCAACATGATATGCCAGAAAAAAAACTTGAAGAAAAGCTTTGAAATGTAGTTGAAGATGTTGTAAATGAAGTGGGGATAAATGTAAATACTGCCTCAAGTTATGTACTTAATTATATTTCTGGTATAAATAAAACAACAGCAAAAAAGATTTATAATCATAGGCCATATAAATCAAGAATTCATCTTAAAAAGCAATTATCAGATAAAATATATGAACAGGCAATTGGATTTTTAAGAGTTCCTGAGAGTATCGAAAAATTTGATAATACAGATATTCATCCTGATCAATATAAATTGGCTGAGTATATAAAATCTCATTTACTTTCTCTTAAAAAAATAGAAATAGAACAATTTTTTGAGAATAATAAAGATGAAATATTAAATATTTATCCAGAAGCTTGAATAAATATAATAAATTTTATTTCAGAAAGTTTAGATAATATTTGAGAAGAAAAAAGGATAAATTCAACTCATAAAAAATCAATTAAAAAGTGAAGTGTAAAAATATTAGAGTGAGATATAGTTGAGTGAGTAATCAGAAATGTAGTTGCTTTTGGTGCTTTTGTTGATATATGAATGAAAAATGATGGCCTTGTACATGTCTCTCAAATAGCTGACAAGTTTGTATCAGACCCAAAAGAAGAAGTAGAAGTATGACAAATAGTAAAAGTAAAAATTACCTGAATTGATGAAAAAACAGGTAAGATTCAATTAAGTATGAGAGTATAAAAGAGTTAAGAACTAGTAGAGTTAGTTTTGATACTATTTATATGGAGTTATAAAAAACTCTAATTTATTTGAATTCTATTTTGGTATTCCCACGGAGAATTGAACTCCGGTATCAGCCTTGAGAAGGCTGTATCCTAACCACTAGATGATGGGAACATAAAAGACCTTTCAAAGAAAGGCCTCTACAATGTAGAGATGTTTCTTTGAAACATCTTTTTTTATTTTTTAATTAAGCAACTTTAGCAGCAACTTCTTCTTTTGTCATTCAGTCAATATCAGTAGTGATACCACATTGTCTTGCTGTACCTTGAGCAATTTTCATAGCTCAAGCTAAATCTTTAGCATTTAAATCTGGCATTTTTGATTCAGCAATTTCTTTAACTTGCTCCAGAGTTAAGTGAGCAACTTTATCTTTTTGAGGAACACTTGAACCTTTTTTAATATTAGCTTTTTGCATTATTAAAGTAGACATTGGTGGTTGTTTTACAATAAATGTAAAAGTTCTATCTTCAAAAACTGTAATTACAACAGGAAGTTTAACTCCCATTTTATCTTTAGTTCTATCATTAAATTGTTTTGTAAACTCTTGAATTGGTACTCAATATTGTCCAAGAGCTGGACCTACTGGAGGAGCTGGATTAGCTTGTCCTCAATTG
>CAZPIB010000050.1:0-2335 GCA_964586815.1 uncultured Candidatus Peribacteria bacterium
TAAGTTTAAACTTAATTGAAAATAATTCAGAAAGGCTAATTAACAGACTTCCAAACTTAAAAAAAGAATTAATTTCAAATACTGATTATAAAAATTTAGATGAAAATAAATATTTTATTTTACAAGATGATATTTTAGAAAAATTATTTGTTTTGGAAGAAATTAAAAAGAAAATAGGGCAGACACAAGGTACTGCCCCCACAGAAATTTGTAGGGGTGAATCTTGTATTCACCCTGATACTTTTGCAATAATAGTTAGAAGCAATAGAGAAGTTGAGGCTTGGACTAGGTTTATGAAAAGTGAATGAGTGGAAGTTGAGAGTAAATTAAAAACAAATATTTTAAATAATAGTTTTGTAGAATTTATTTTGGACTTTTTGAAACTAGTAGAAAATCCACATTTTGATGATGAAAAATTATTAAATATTTTAAGATCAGAAATTATTGATATTGAAAATATAGATGTAATTACTCTCTCTAGAGAATTGTATAGAAAAAATTATAGTAAAAGTTGATTTAAATATAGTTTGTGGGAAATGATAAAGAGAATAGATAAAATAGGGTGAACACAAGGTTCACCCCTACATAGTGATTGTAGGGGTGAACCTTGTGTTCACCCTAATGAAAAACAAGTATTATTTGAGTTAAATTTAGAAGATAAATACAAAAATTATAATAAAATAATAGAATTTAGAAAATTAATTTTAGAATTAAATTGAGAATTAGGTTTATATTGAATTTCAAGATTATTTCAAAAAATAATTGATAATTTATGACTTATAGAATATATAGAAAATTCTTGAGATTTTTCTGATTTAGAAGATATTTTTACACTATTTAATAAAATTAAATCTTTAAATGAAAATAATAAAAATTTAACTCTAAAACAATTGTTAAATAAATTTGAGCTACATACAAAATATAAAATCTGAATTTCAAGACAAATTCTTAAAAAAACTAATTCAAATATAGAAATATTAACAGCTCATAGCTCAAAATGATTAGAATATGATTATGTTTTTATTCCTGGAACTTATGCTTGAAATTGGGAAGGAAAAAGAATTGCAAATAAATTAAAGCTGCCTTTATGAGTTGCTTGAAGTTGATTACAATTTGCTTGATTAGATGAAAAGCAGCTGAAAAATATTGAAAAAGAAACTCAATTACAAGAAGATAGAAGACTGTTTTTTGTAGCAATGACAAGAGCAAAAAAAGAACTTATTTTCACAAGACCAGCCTGAAAAGAAAATAAACCATTTATTGATAGTCCATTTATTATTGAAGCTTGAATATCTCCCCACCCTAACCCTCCCCTTACAGGAGAGGGAATAGAACAAGATATTTCTAGAGTTTTAAAAAATCAATTAATTTGAAGTAAAAAAGAATTAATAAAAATTTGAGCTGAAGAAATTAATTATATTTCTGAATTTTTGGAAAATTATAAATTAAGTCCAACAGATTTAAATACATTTTTGGAAGACCCAAAACAATTTTTAAAAAATGTAGTTTTTAAATATCCTTTTACTGGAAATGAATTTACTATTTTTGGTAATGTTTACCACAGAGTTTTAGAACTTGCTACAATGAAAAAAATTAATTGAGAAGAAGTGGAACTTTGATTTTTAACTGAAACTTTCTTATATTTACTAGATAAACAAGTTTTAACAGCAGAAGAAAAAGATAGACTTATAAAAAAATGACTAGAATGATTAACTGGATATTTTGAACATTTTAAAAACTCTAGCAGAACACCTTTAGCAGTGGAATACAATTTCAGAAGCAGAGATGTAGTTTTTGGTGATGTTAAAATTACAGGGAAGATTGATAAAGTAGAGAAAATAGGGGATAGTCTAGGGCAGATTGCCCCTACACATAATAGTAGCTTAGGGCAAACACAAGGTACTGCCCCTACATATAATAGTAGGGGTGAACCTAGTGTTCACCCTAGTTCTCAAAATAGTTTATTTATAGAAGATGTTGCAGTAGTTGATTACAAAACAGGTTGAATAAAAACAGAATGAAAAATAAAGTGATTAGATAGATATTGAAACAAAAAAGAAAGTTTTGAAGAAGGAAAATACTACAGACAATTACTTTTTTATAAGCTACTAGTAGAAAATGACCCAGAATTTAATTTAAGGTTTAATGTAACTGAACTTGCTCTAGATTTTGTAGAATGAAAAAATTGAGAATATAAATATCTTGCCATAATACCAGAAAATGATGATTATGAAGAATTTAAAGATTTAGTGAAAGATAGTTGGGAGAAGATAAATAGTTTAGATTATTGGAGGGAAGTTTTGAGATAGTGTTTTAGTTTTTTTTAATAAAAAAT
>CAZPIB010000050.1:2435-4577 GCA_964586815.1 uncultured Candidatus Peribacteria bacterium
AATAACCCTAAATTCCCAAAATATACCTTTCCAAAAAAAATATTCTACAAGAGCAAAATCTATTAGAATAAGTATAAGAAATGGTGAGCTTATTTTAACAATACCAGAACCTTGATTTTTTCAGACTAAAGACTGACTAGAAAAAAAGGCTTTGGATTTTTTGCAGTCAAAAAGTAATTGGATTTTAAAACATATTCTTCCAAAAAAACAGCAAGGGTCTTTAGCCCCTTGTAATTCTGATTTAAACAATCACACTAGAGAACATTATTTAAAATACAAAGAAGAAGCAAGAGAATTATGTGAAGAAAAATGTAAATATTGGGCAGAAAAAATGCGCTGTACTCTTGGGGTGTGAGTAGAGTATAATAGAATTGCAATTAAATCAATGAAAACAAAATGGGGAAGCTGTTCCAGTAAAAAAAATCTTAATTTTAATTATAAAATATTATTTTTAAATGAAAAAGATAAAGATTATTTAATAGTTCATGAATTATCTCATTTGGTTCATATGAATCATAGTTCAAAATTTTGGGACTTGGTTTGTGAAATTTTAGGAAGTGAAGAATTTAGAAAATATAAAATGTTGATTGATTAATTTTTACTACAAAAAAACAAGGGTCTTTAGTTTTTTGTAGTAATATTTTTTTATTTTATAGTAATAACTTGGATACTAGGGACAATTCCTCATATTCTTTCTATTCCATAAACTGTAACAATTTGGTCTCACTTTGATATCAATTTTTTTTGTTTTAAAATATTCATAGCTACTTCTATATTTTCATGATTCAATTTATTTTCTATTAAAAATGTTTTTAATCAGAATAAAATTGTAAGTTTTTTTATTAAACTATCTGAAAATGTAAAAGTAAAAATTGGTAAATTTGGTCTAAAAGCAGAAGTTGTTTTTGCCATAAATCCTGATTTTGTAAAAATCATCATAGCTTTGGCTCATATATTTTCAGCAGTATAAATAGCATTTTTTATAAGCTGTTTTTTATTTTCATGTTCACCTAAATTTCTTGAAAAATAATCATGTTTGTATTTAATTTGAGTTTCAGAAGACTTTAAAACATTTTTCATTGTTTTTACTGCTTCTATTGGATATTTTCAAGCAGCAGTTTCTCCAGAAAGCATTGTACAATCAGCTTTTTGCATTACAGCATTAAATAAATCTGTTACTTCAGCTCTTGTTGGAATTGGATTATCAATCATTGATTCAAGCATTTGAGTTGCCACAATAAAATATTTTCAGGCTTGCTTACATTTGTCAGCAATTTGTTTTTGAATTATAGGAAGAGTTTCATATGGAATTTCAGCTCCCAAATCTCATCTTGCTATCATTATTCAATCAGAATATTCTATAATTTCATCAATATTATCAAGAGATTCTTGGTTTTCTATTTTTGAAATAATTTGAATATTTTGCTCAGCTTTTATTTGCTTTAAATATTCTTTTAATTCTAGAATATTTTCTTTATTTCTTACAAAAGAAAGTGCAATAAAATCAGTTCAAAGATTACAAGCAAAAGCAATATCTTTTTTATCACTTTCAGTAATTCAAGGTAATTTTATTTTTATTCAAGGTAAATTTAAATGTCTTTTACTTCAAATAATATGTTTATTTTTAGCTTTACAAAGTAAATAATTTTCAGTTTTTTCAATAACTTCACATTTCATTAAACCTGTGTCAATATCAATGATATGTCATACTGGTAAATCAGTTAAAATTGCCTCATAGTCACAAACTATAACTTTTTTATTTTCAGAATTTTCTATTTTATTTTCAGAATTTATAGTAGTTAAAATAAATAATTCATTTTTTTCAATATTTATTTTATTTTCTATAGTTTTAGTTCTAATTTCTGGTCACTTTGTATCTGCAAGTAGTCAAAGATTAGTTTTTCAAGATTTATTTAAATCTTTTACATAATTTATTATTTTTCCAAAATAATCATAATTAGAATGAGAATAATTTATTCTAATTATATTCGCTCAATTTAAATATAATTGCTCAATAAATTCTTTTGTATCAGAAGCTGGTCAAACTGTAGTTATTATTTTTGTTTTTTTCAATTGTTTCATAATTTTTTATTAATATTTATTTTTTACTATTTTATATATTTTTAAAAAAAATCAATTAAA
>CAZPIB010000050.1:4677-6298 GCA_964586815.1 uncultured Candidatus Peribacteria bacterium
TGAGAAAGATTAGTTATTATGATGGCAAAAGCACTTGATACTGATATAGCTTCTGGCTTTTTTAGTAGATGAAGTTTTAATTTGAGAGATGAATGATTTCAATGAAAAATGATAGAAATTAGTAGTGAAACTTTCAAAAAATGATATAGACATTTAAAATTAAAACAAGCATTTTTATTTAAAACAAAATTTTTAACTGATTATGATATTGTAATTTTTTCTTGAGATTGTATTTCGGCAATTAAAAACTGTAAAAAAGATACCAAAAAAATTTATTATTGTCATACTCCACCAAGATATTTATATGATTTAAAAAATGAATATTTAGCTAAATTACCTTGATATATAAAACCTGCGTTTAATTTAATTAGCTGGTTATTTAGAAAAATGTATGAAAAAGAAGTTAAAAAGTTTGACTTAATTTTAACTAATTCTAAAAATACTCAAAATAGATTAGAACATTTTATTTGAGAAAAATCAGAAGTTTTATATCCACCAGTTAAATTAGAAGAATTTAGGTGGATATCACAATGAGATTATTACATATCTGTATCAAGGCTTTCTAATGCTAAAAGAATTAATAATATTGTAAATGCATTTAAGCAAATGCCTAATAAAAAAATAATTATTATTTATTGAGTAAATGACCCTCAAAAAGATGAAATTTTTGAATTAGGGAAAAATTATAAAAATATAAAATTTGTAACTTGTCCAGGAAATAAAGGCTTTACTGATTATATTTGAAAATCTATTGCATGAATTTGTATTCCAATAAATGAAGATTTTTGAATGGTTCCAGTTGAATCAATGGCAGCAGGAAAACCAGTTATTTGAGTAGATGAAGGTTGAATAAAAGAAACAGTAATTAACTTAGAGACATGAATTTTGATATCTGAATGATGAGCAGTTGAAGATATTATAAAAGCTGTTGAATACTTAACTCCAGAAATAGCACTTTCTATGAAAGAAAATTGTGAAATAAGAGCTAAAGAATTTAGTTATAAAGAATTTGAAGAAAAAATTAAAGAGTATATAAAAAAAGAATAGTTTTTATTTTTTGAATATTAATTATAAACCCGTTTTTAATATATTTTTTAAATTAAATAAAAGTGATTTTATCAGATTCAGAAATAAAAAAAAGATTAAAAATTTGAGATTTAGTAGTTGAAAATAATTTTTGATATGATATTGAAAAACAAATTTGACCTGCAAGTTTGGATTTTAGATTATGAAAAACTTTTAAATATTACAGAAAAAATAATTTAACTTTAATTGATCCAACTAAACCTGATTATCTAGATCATTTAATTGAAGTAGAATTTGATATTAAAACACCTTTTATTCTCCATCCTTGAGATTTTGTATTATGAGCTACTATGGAAAAAATTAAAATTCCTGAAGATCTGGTAGCTAGATGTGAAGGTAGAAGCTCAATTGGTAGATTATGAGTTGTAATTCATTCAACAGCAGGTTTCATAGATCCTGGTTTTGAGGGAACAATAACTTTAGAAATTACTAATATAAATAATATACCAATAGCTCTTTATCCTGGAATGAGAATATGACAATTTGCTTTTGAAAGTATGTTATGAAAAGTAGAAATTCCTTATAATAAAAGAAA
>CAZPIB010000051.1:0-6234 GCA_964586815.1 uncultured Candidatus Peribacteria bacterium
TAAGAATAGTAGAATTATATTTTGAAGAAAAATGATATGATAAAATTACTGATTCAAGCTTAAGAAATAAAATTAAAATAGTTTTGAATTGAAATCTTCAAACTAATAAATTGACTCAAAAAGTAATTTATTCAGATATATTATTTCAAGCTCACAAAACTCAGGATTTTACAAAGTATAATGAATTAGTAAAAAAATGATTTTATAATAGTGTAGAAGAAAGTATTTTAGAATTTAAAATCTCAGAAGAAAATACTTTAGAATCTCCTGAGAAAACTACTAAAATTCAAGATCAAAATTATTTATTTAATCCTGAAAGTTGAATAGTTTTTATTTTAGAAAACTGAGAAAAAACTAGCTTTGAGCTTTCTAAACAAGACAAAGCACTTGTAAAAGAAAAACCAGAATTATTATATGAAATTATAAACTTTCATAAAACTTTAAGTGATTTATGATTAAGTAGTTTATGGGACATAAAAGATATAATATTTCAAGCATTGACAAATAAATATCCTTGATCCTTTGAAATAAAATGAAATTATTTAAATAAAAATGAGACTTTTATATTTTTAAACTCTATTTTAAAATCAACTTGAAGCAAAGAAGTAAAAATTCAAACTATAGATTGATTCAAAACAGAGTTTAAAATAAAAAATAATATGCAATTTGATTGATGACTAAAAGATGATATTTTAAGAAAGTGAGAATCTAGTATTGAAGAAACTTTTTTAGAAAAATATGTAAATAATTTTTCTGCTTTTCAAATTTGAAAATTTTCTAAATCTTTAGATCAATAAAAAATGGCTATAAATAGCCATTTTTTATTGATCTTCTTCTTCATATTCTTTAACTATACTTGCTCTAACAATCTCATCAGATTTCTTTTTTAGTTTTGTAAGAATTACTCATTGAGTTACTCTTGAAGTTTTCCTAATTCATTTAAGTGGTAATCTAATAGTCTGACCACCTTTTGAAATAAGGATAACTTGTGATTGTTTTCTATCTATTTCAGAAAGCATTTTTGCACTTACTAAATGCCCTGTTTTCTCTGTTACAGCCATTGCTTTAACTCAAGAACCTCATCTTTTTTGGTTTCTATAATTTTCAGTAGCAGTTATCTTTCACATTCACTTTTGAGTAACTATGAATAAATATTCATTTTCTGGTGTAGAGATTGCTGTTTCAATAACTACATCATCACCTTTTAATCTAATTCCTCTTACTCAAGATGCTGTTCTACCCATTGGTCTAACATCAGTTTCACTAAATTGAATAGCTTTTCAAGCTTTTGTTGCTATAAAAATATTATCTTCTCCTGTAGTAGTTTTTACCCACATTAGATCATCTCACTTCTTTACTCAAACAACTTTTAGTCAATTTGCTCTTATATTTTGAACATCTGACATAGCTAATTTTTTAACTACTCAATATTTTGAAACAAAGAATAAATATTTATTTTCTTCTTTTGAAATATCTAATATTGCAGCTATTTCTTCCCCTTTTTGTAAGTTTAGTAAATTTACAATTGGTTGTCATTTTGCTGTTCTAGAAGTTTCTGGAATTTCATAAGCTGGAAGTGTAAATACTCTACCTTTTGTAGTAAAATACAATAAGTCAGAATGATTTTGAGTTGGGATAATTAATTTAATTTCATCATCTTCTTTTGCTCAAGTTGTAACTCATTTTCCTCATCTTCTTTGAGTTCTAAAAGATGATTCTTTAAGTCTTTTAATATATGAATTTTTTGAGAGTACAACAAATATTTCTTCATTTGGAATTGTATCTTTTGCATTAAATTCTCAAATTTTATTTTGATTTACTTGAGTTCTTCTTGAGTCAGCAAATTTTTCTCTTATTTCAGTTAATTCTTCTAAAATAATTTCTACAACTCTTTCAGGTTTTGATAAAATATCTTTTAAATCTGTAATTAAAATTAGTTTTTCCTTTAATTCATTTTCTAATTTTTGTCTTTCAAGTCCAGCTAATTTATTCAATTTCATTTCCAAAATTGCATCAGCTTGAATTTCAGTAAAAGAGAATGCTTTTATTAAAGCAATTTTTGCATCATCTTTTGTTTTAGATGCTCTAATAGTTTTTATAACTTCATCAATATGATCAAGTGCTTTTTTAAGACCTTCCAAAATATGAGCTCTAGCTTCAGCTATTTTAAGTTCATAAATAGTCCTTCTTTGTACTACTTCTTTTCTATGATCTATAAATTGAACTAAAAAATCTTTTAAATTATGTAATCTTGGTTGTCTACCTCTATGAGTCAAAGCAATCATATTAAATCCAAAACTTGTTTGAAGTGATGTTAGTTTATATAATTGATTTAAAACTTTCTTAGGAAAAGCATCTTTTTTTAATTCCATAATGATTCTAACTCCATCTTTATTTGATTCATCACGTAATTCTGCAATTCAAATAATTTTTTTATCTCTTACTAAATCAGCAATTTTTTCAATTAAAGTCTTTTTATTTAATTGGTATGGAATTTCTGAAATATTTATAATATTTCTACCTTTTTTATTTTGCTCTATATTAGCAACTCATCTAACCTTTACTGAACCTCTACCTGTTGAGTATGCAGTAAGAATTGCTTCTTTATCATAAATAATTCAACCAGTTGGAAAATCGGGTCCCTTTATAAACTCCATTAAATCCTCAATAGTAACTTCTTCAACATTATCACATTTAAGTAAATGATCTATTGCATCTAAAAGTTCTGTTAAATTGTGTGGTGGAATATTTGTAGCCATTCAAACAGCAATACCCATTACTCAATTCATAAGTAAATTTGGTATTCTAGAAGGAAGAACACTAGGTTCTTGTTTTGTGGTATCAAAATTATCTTTAAAATCTACAGTTTCTTTTTCAATATCAGCCAGCATAAACTCAGCTAATTTAGTCATTTTTGCCTCAGTATATCTATATGCTGCTGCATTATCACCATCCATAGATCAAAAATTACCCTGACCATCTACCAAAGGATATCTAAGAGAAAAATCTTGAGCCATTCTAACCATAGCCTCATAAACTGAACTATCTCCATGAGGATGATAATTTCAAAGCACATGCCCAACTACAGTAGCAGACTTTCTATATTTTGCTGAAGATCTTAAACCTTGAACATGCATAGAATAAAAAATTCTTCTATGGACTGGTTTTAATCAATCTCTCATATCGGGCAAAGCTCTACTAATAATTACACTCATTGCATAATCAATATATCCCTCTTCCATATCTTCTCTAATATCTCTATTTTGGTCTCAAGAATAAGATATTGCATTATCAATATTTAAATCATCTTGACTATTTTCATTTTCATCCCCTTCTCCAGATAAGTTATTTTCTTCTAACATTTAACTATTTTTTAAGAAATATTTTTACATATAAAATATACTAAAATTCTATATTTAATCAAGCAAAAATAGCTTTTAATGTTAAAAAAATGACAAAAAAAATACAATTCAAGGTAAATTGTATTTTTTTATTTAAATATCTTTTTTAAAATAGTGCTTAGAAGTTACCAGTAATAGTAAAAGTTATTCTATCTTCATAATTTCCTGCTGGAGTTTGAGCATCTGTAGTAGCTCCTACAGTAAAAGTTACATCATTTATACCATCTGTAGATTGTGGTTTATCTGAAGTATAAACTAAATGTTCTGTAGTATTATTAGCTACTTGAGTAGTTAAAGTAGCTGTTTGAGTAAATCAAGTTACAGTAGAATCAATTGCTGCATTAATAGAAGAAGAAAAGACATAAGATTCAGCAACTCAGTCTGTTGTTAAGTTATTAATTTGAATACTATTATCTGCAATATTAGTTAAACCACCAGACCCAGATCTAACAGTAATTGAAACACCATTTACAGCATTAGTACCAACTTCTAAATTCAAAGAACCAGTAGACTGAGTACCAGCAATAAGAGTTCATAAATTAATAACACCAGTTGAGATTCACACATTTAAAGATGGAGCAACTGTAGCTTGAATTAAAATATTATTAACTGAACCAGATGCATTAGCTAGATTACCAAATGTATTATCCCAGTTAATAGCAGTATCAAAAGTAACATCATTAGTAACTGAACCTGTACCAATTTGTGTTGCAGCAAAAGCTGAGGTAATTGTTAAAGCTGTAATAGCAACAATTGCTGTAGCTTTTTTTATTTTTGTATTTATCATAATATGTGAAAATTAATATATAAAATAGTTAATTTTTAACTATAAATATATCTTATCATATTATATTAACTCTTGTCAAAAAAATACATCATAAAAAAATAAGAATTATAAATAATTCTTATTTTACAAATTTTGTTATCTCACTAAATACTACTGGATTAGAAATAGCTAAATTAGATAAAACTTTTCTATTTAATTTAACTTGCTTAGTGTACATTGATCCTATTAATTTAGAATAAGTAGTTTCATTATCTCTAGCTGCAATATTAATTCTTGCATTCCAAAGTCTTCTGAAATTTCTTTTTTTTAATTTTCTACCAATATATGAATTTAGCCCTGATTTCATCCAAGCATTTTTTGCTCTACTAAAAACTCTAGAGTTTAAAAGTCTAAAACCTTTAGTTTTTTTCAAAAGACTTTTATGTCTTTTTTTAGTCATCATACCTCTTTTTACTCTAACCATCTTTTAAATTATTAATTATTAATATTAAATACCATGTGGTAATTGTCTTAAAACTCTTTTTGTTTCAGAAGAAGATAATTCTTTTCCAAATTTATTAGCTTTTTTAGCTTGAGAAGTTTTATTCATAAGTAAATGTCTTTTACCTGCTTTATTAAATTTAATTTTTCAAGTTCAAGTGATTTTTACTCTTTTTTTAACTCAGCTTCTAGTTTTTAAAGTCATATTGTTATTTTAAATAATATATTTATTTTTTTACTTTTAACATTGATATAAAAGTATTTCAATTTCTTTTTATTGGAGATTCTTGCTTATAAATTTCTTCAATCATTTTAATAAATGTCTCCATTTTTTCCATTGCTAAGCCTCAATAATGATTCTCTCTTCATCTAAGCATTAAAGTAACTTTTAATGGATGTCAATTAGCTCAAAATTTATTAACTTGATTAACTCTTGTTTGTAAATCATGATCACTTATTTTAAAAGTAATTCTAATTGTTTTCAAATCAGGAGTTTTAGAAGTTTGCTTTTGTTTTTGTTTTTGTTTCTTTTCTTTATAAAGAAATTTTCAATAATCAAGAATTTTTATAATAGTTACATCTCCTGATTTTCACATCTCCATTAAATCAAGATTTTTCTCAATAGCAATATTTCTTGCCTCTTTCATAATCATATTACCTAAATTTTCACCACTATCAGTAATAAGCTGTACTTTATAAGCTCTAATTTTATCATTTACTAATCTTTGTTTGTTTGGCATTAATTTTTTAAATTAAAATTAAGATTTAACTTCTAGAGCTTTTAACATTCTTACATATTTAGCTTTTTTTCTAGAAGCATTATTTGGATGAATGATATTCTTTTTAGATAATTTGTCAATTATAGATTGTAAACCAGCCTTTGTAGTTTTACCATCTTTATCTTTAGTATTTTCTAAAACTAATCTAGCTGCACTAGAATCCGATTCTTTAATAGCTTTTTCAAAAGCTTTTCTTGCTTCAGTAAAAAGAGATTTAAAACGGTCATTTCTAGATTTTTTCTTTTTATTTTGTCTTAATTGCTTTTTAGCAGATTGTATTATTGGCATAATATAATATATATTTATTTTAAATAAAAGTATCAATAAAACCATATTTGAGGATAGGATTTTATTAATTTAGTCTCTTTTGTAAAAAAAGTATATGAAAAATAGCTACACAGTCAAAAGTTTTTGGCTCTTTTTTCATAACATAAAAAAAATCTCATAAAAATTTGTTAATCTTACAAATAAATAGAGATCTATCTTATAGTTTGTTAATTTTTTTGAGTAAATAAATATATTTTTTTAAGCTTTTTGAAATACTAATCATCACTATCAAAATTCAATACAGAATCTACTTGTGCTGAATTTTCTGCTTTACTTAAATCACTACTAAATCTTTTAATAGCTTTTACTAGATTATCTTTTGAGACTTCTTTTGTTATTGTGTCATTTCAATCTTTTAAAGTAAAGTTTCAATTACTTGTTTCTCTAATCAAAATATTATTACCCTCTAATTTTCTATTAAATTCATATGACCCATTTGCTTT
Source organism: uncultured Candidatus Peribacteria bacterium (assembly GCA_964586815.1). GTDB lineage: Bacteria > Patescibacteriota > Gracilibacteria > BD1-5 > UBA6164 > CAWUJK01. The sequence goes on from CAZPIB010000051.1 coordinate 6,218, forward strand.
TGTTTCTTTAAATGTAA
>CAZPIB010000052.1:0-6180 GCA_964586815.1 uncultured Candidatus Peribacteria bacterium
ATTTTCTTTAAAAAAATGCTCCATAATATATTTCATTAAACTAGTTTTTCAAACTTGTCTAGCTCAATAAAATAATAATATATCATCAGTATCTAGAAAAATCTCTATTTTTTTAGTATATCTCTTTTAATCATATTGAATAATTTTAATAGTAGAGTATATAAAATATTAAATATTTTTAATAGTTTACTTGTTTTTTTAAATTAAGCCAAAATTATTTTCATTTATTTGTATTTTTGATACCGGTCTTTAGTACAATATTATTAGTTCACAAGACCAGTCTCCTTATAAAATTTTTTATATTAATCAATGTAATAGAAAAATAGTTTCTTGCAATAGATTATCTTTTATATTTATTTTTTGTTTTTCATCTAGTACTTCTCATAATCACTCTAAGATAGAATGATTATTTGGCAATTGTTCTAAAAATATAATACATTCTTTTATATATTCTTCTACTGTTTTTCATGACTTTTGAGATATTAAATCATAATTTATTTTAAGTCATTGCTTTAATATAAAATGTATATCAAAAATATCTCTATTTGCTAAGTTGTTTCTACTTGTTAATGCTATAAATTTATTTGCACACATATCTTCTATGTTCATTAAATTTATCTGTATTCACATAAAATTTTTGAAATTATAATTTCAAGATATTCATCTTTTACTTATTTCTATTTTTATATTATGATCTATATCTCAATATGATAGTAAAGCAAATATAGTATGTCTTTTAATTCTTAAGTCTTTTATTTTTCAAAAATCTTTGATAATGTTTCATATTTTTTCTAAAATTATTTTTTCTTGTTTTTTATCAACTAAATCAAAATCTAAATCAGTAGAAAATCTAGGTAAGTTATATAAAAAATATAAAGCTGTTCATCATTTAAATACTAAATTCCTAGCAAGTACAGGGTCTTTAGATATTTTAAGTAAAATATTAAGCATAATATTTTTATGTATTTTCTTATTCAATTTTGTTATTATAGCATTCATAAGTCTAAATTAGGAAAATATTTTATAATTCTACTTTTCATTATATTTTTTTTATAGATAGGAATTAAATCTACTAGTTTTTTTAAATCTAGAGAATCTATATTATCAAAATGAATATTTTTATATAAATAAATAGTATCTAAAAATGCCCTTTCTTTAGATGCTATTGTATATGTTTCCTTTATAATTAATCATTTATTATTTAGTAGTATATCTTCCTTTAAACATCTTAATCTTATGTTAATTCAAACACTATCCCTTTTAACTACTTGAGATTTTTTATATGCAATATCTATTTCTGTAGGATTGGCTTGAAAGATTATACCATAATGATATAAGGCAGTAAAAAAAGAAATATAACTAGGGCTATATATTTTATTTGCAAATTCTAAAATATTTATTTTCTTATTAGGTATTGAATAAATTCATCTATGAAGTCTTTTCAAGTATCATTTTTTTGTATAATTAGATATTTTTAATCTAAGAGAAGTATCTGAACTATGTTCAATAATTGTAGATAATTCATTTATTGTAAAAACTGTATTTTGAGAATTTCATATGTTAATAGTAAAATTTTTCATATACTGTATATATTATATATTAATATATACAGTATATGAAATTAAAATTTTTTATCAAATTTTATTTTTTTCTTAATTTCTTAATTTCTAAAATAAACACTTTAAAATCTTTATAATTAATTATTCAAAATACTATAAACCAAACTAATCATATTAATGAAAAAAACCAAAAACTAACTCATCTAGATAATCATTCAAATAAAGGAATTATAAATTTATAACTTAAAATTCACATTAGCAGTAGCAGAGAAATATTTTTTATAAAAAATATATAATCAAATTTTGAAATATATCTTTTTCATAATACTATTTCTGATAAAATCCAAATTAGCAACCATCCCAATCAAGTAGCTAAGGCTGCTCAATAAACTCATATTCATTCAAATCCTATAAAATCTACTCAATTTATTAAAATAATATTAAAAATAAAATTAAAGGCTAAAGCTATTAAAATAATTTTTAACTTTTGTTTTATTTTTCAAATTCAAGCTAGTAAATTAAAATTAATTTGAAGTAGAAAATTAAAAGTTAAAAATAATATTGAATATTGCAATATTTGTCAAGAGACTAAATAATCATTTCAAAATAAAATGTAGGCTATTTTTTCGGCAAATATAAAAAATAAAATATTAAAAGCCAGAGCAATAGCTATAAAATTTTTTTGTAGTACTTGTTTTACAAGCCTTATTTTTTCATAATTTTTTTCTGCATAAAGTTGTGAGAAGAGAGGAAATAATAATCCAAATATTGGTCAAATTAACATAAAAGGAATTGAAATAATACTTAAATAAACAGTATATAATCAAGCTTCCTTAGTTCATAAAAAATAAATTATCATTTGCATATCCATTTGAGAAAGGATAGTAGCAGCTTGAGCTGCTATAAAAACAACTATAGCATAACTAAAAATTTCTTTCCATAGTTTCATAGAAAAACAATATTTAACTCAAGAAAAATACTTCTTATAATATATGGTATAAAAGAAGTAAAGTACAAAAATAATTCAAAAATATAGTCCACTTATCCAAGCAATTGCAAAATTATTTATATCTCATATATCTAAAAAACCTATTGTGATTACTGCAATTAAAATAAAACTCATTCTTAAAAATTCCGTAACTCTATTGTAAAAAGTATTTTGAACTACTAAGAAAAAACTATTAAATACTTGAAAAATATTTATTCATAAAAAATAAATAGCAAATATTTTTAAAACACTACTAGCTTCTTCAGATTTGAAATAATTTTGGGCTAGAAAATCAGCTCAGAAAAATAAAAATAAAGCAATAATTATTCAAGTAATTAATTGAGTTATAAAAGCATAAGCCAAAATAGTTTTTACTTTTTTATAATCTTTTTTTTCTAAATATTTTGGTATGAAATAATTCATACTTTCAGTCATTCCAAAATCATTAAAACTAGAAAATAAAACTATTAAACTTATTATTCAATATAATAATCAAACTTCTTCTACTGAAATAGTTCAAGTTATAATAATTTTGATAATATATCAAATAGGGGCAATAATAAAAGAAAAAAGATATAACCAAAATCCTTTTTTTAGAAATGTTTCAGATAATGTAGAATATTTTATTATCATATTTTTTTATTATAAAGTTTTTAACATAAAAACAAAAATTTTCTTTACTTTTATGTTAAAAAAGTATTATAAATTTTAATTGTTTTATTATTAAATTTTAAAAAAAATATGTTAAACTACTTAATAAAAATTTTAATTACTATAATATTTTCTTTTATAATAATGTTTTTTTATTATAAAGTTTTTCCAGCTCAAAATTGATTTTTTTCACATTTAATGAATTTTGATTGATATATATATTATATAATACCACTTTTAATATTTTATGGGATTTATAAATTTTTTAAATCTTGAAATAAAAAAGAAGAAGTAAAATTTAGTTTATATGAGCTACTATGATATTTTTTACTAAATTTATTTATTTTATCAATTTTCTTTTTTTGAGTAAATGAGTTTAAGTCTATAGATCGAGAGTGAGTTTATTGAGCTTTAACTTGAATAGTGCTATTTTTTAAAATAATTTGATTTTCTATTATTCCTACTATTTTAATATTTTTAAGTATATCTTTTGGTAGAAAAATTTCAAAAATATTTGGAGTTTTAAAAGATGATAAAGAGGAATGAATTTATAATTTTTTACTTAGTTTAGGATTATGATTTTTCTTATTTTTATTTTTTATTACAATAATTGGTCTTGTATGATTTTATAATCTATTTACAATTATATCTATTTTATTTTTATTTATTATATTTTCATATAAAGAGATTTGAGAAATTTTTAATAAATTTATTAATTATAGAATTACCTTTGATAATCATGACTTAGAAGATAAAAGTCTTATAAAAAATATAAATTTTAAATTACTAACAACTGAATTTTTATTTATAGTAGCTTGAATAATTCTAGCAATAAATCTTATAAGTATAATGAGACCTATGCCAATAGGTTGGGATGATCTGTGAGCTTATATGAATTTACCAAGACAAATGGTTTATTATTGAATAATAGATTTTGTAGGGGGAATGTATTCTTGGCAACTTTTTACAGGGATTTGATTTATGATAAGTGAACCAGTTCAGGCATTTTTTTTGAATAGTGTTTGAGGGTTTTTAAGTTTCATTGTTATGATATTAATCATTTCAGATTTATTGAAAGATAAATTATGAAAAATAAAAACTTTGATAAATATTCCACTTTTGCTTGCCACAATTTTTATCTCAATGCCAATGATTATTTTTCAACAGGCAAAAGATATGAAGCTTGACCCAGGACTTTTCTTTGTAAGTATCATTGCTTTATACTTACTAATAAAGTTATTTATTTCTCATAAAAACAAAGAAGAAGATAAAAATATAAGTAAAAATAAAGAAGAATATCAAAATAAAGAAAAAGAAGAAAAGAAAAAAGTTGATTTTAAAGCAAGTTTAAAAATAATTTTTATTATTTGAATTTTGGCAGGTTTTGCCTTTTCAATAAAAGTTACAAGCCTACTTTTGATTTCTGCACTTATATGAGTTATATTTTATTCTAAACTAGGTTTCTCTGGATTACTATGATATATATGAATATATTCTGCTCTTTTTACAAAAGTATGATTATGGAGTTATTTAAATATAGTATATGATAAAACAAATATAGAATGAATTAATTCTGTATCTTTAGTCTTTTTAATTTTTTGAATATTATTTTTAATTCTTTGATTTATAAAACATAGAAAAGACTTTTTACAAGTACTTTTTTATGTTTGAATTTTTCTTTTATGAATATTAATTGCTCTTTTACCTTGGGTTTGAAAGAATATTTATCAAGCAAAAGTTGCTTGAGTAAACATAAGTGTTTGAACTTTAATTTGAGGATATACACAATCTTTTAGACCAGATTTTACAAAAATTCACTCAGCAGAGAGATTAGAGCAAATAAAAGAAGAAAAAGCTATAGGAAGATGATTAGATGCTAGTTGAGTAACTACAAATGAAGATTTTTGAAGATATTTTGGTTATGAATTATGAATTAATAATTATATAAAATTGCCTTGGAATTTAACAATGCAAATAAATCAAGGTTGAGAATTTACAAATATTACTTGGTTGTTTTTAGCTTTTATACCTTTATTATTTATATTTTTACAATATAAAAGAAGAGGCTTAGAATATGTCATATTAGTATTTTTACTATTTACAATATTATTACATATTTATAATCCTTGATCTGAATTTTTAACTAATATTTTTAGTCAAATAAAGCTCCCTCTATGATATTTAGTTTTATTTTTAATGGGTATTATTCCAATAATATTTTTACTTTTTTCTTTAAAAAATAATAAAGTAAATAAATTATTTAAATTAATCTTAGTATTTAGCTTTATTTATATATTCTTATTTGCTATTTCTTCTTTTTGAATTGTTTGGTATTGAATAGTAATGTATTTTTCTTTGCTTTTACTTATTTGAATTGCTTTATTTGAGATTTCTAAATATAGAGATGATGACTCAGAAAAGAAAAAAGAAATAAAGTTATTTGGAAGTTTTATTATATTTATATTATTTTTAGTTTATTTCTTTTTGAGTGTTTTTCCTCATAGTTTTACAAATCTAAAATCAGCTTGATATCAGCATTTTAAAGCTTGAACTTTAGAGGCACAACAAGCAGTTTTTGCTTATAATCCTTATTATAAAAAAATATTATTCAGCTTAAATATTGATCAATCTAAACTAGAAAAAGACCAAAGAGAAATTACTTTTCAAAATCTTTTAAGACCAAGTGAAGAAATTCAAAGTGAAGAAAAAATTTATAGAGTTTGAACATTTTTAAAATACTTTATTATTTGAAATTATAAAAGACTTTTATGAGATAATTTATTAATTACATTTGATACATATATTTTTGATGAAAGATGAGCTAATTATACTGTAGAAAATATGAAAAAATTATGAATAGAATATTTACTTGTAGATTTAAATGCTGCAACAATTGATAATGACCCAAGAAGAGATTTAACAAGAAGGTATGAAAATCTACTTAAAACTTTTACAAGTGATAAATTAAAACTTATTGAAACA
>CAZPIB010000053.1:0-5581 GCA_964586815.1 uncultured Candidatus Peribacteria bacterium
ATTTCAATTAGTTTTTATCAAAACTTTTATTTTAGCTTACCCAGAAGTAATTTTATTACTTATTCCTTTAATATTTATAATTTGAAGATTTACCTGATTAAGAATTACTGAATATTTCAGATTTAAAGAAGTAATTAAATCTATTGAAGAATAATTTTTATCTTTTTATTTCTATTTCTCTCATCTGTTCATTTTCAGTTTTATATAATTTAATTTCTAAGTCTGGCTTATAGTAATTTTCTATAATCTCAGGCCATTCTATTAAAATAATACCATTATTATTATCTAAAATTTCTTCAGCTCAAATATTAAAAAACTCTAAATAATTTGAAAGTCTATATAAATCAAAATGATAAATATCTATATTTTTTCAATTTAAAGTTCACTTATACTTATTGTAATAAGTATAAGTTGGTGAAGTTACCCTATCCTTTACTCATAATAATATATTTATTATAAATTTTGAAATAGTAGTTTTTCAAGCTCATAAATCTCATTTTAAAAAAATTATATCTTCTTTATTTAAAGAAATCTTTATTTTATTTATTTCGGGTAGTATGTATTTTTGTTTCATTTTTAAGTATTATTATAAAAAGTTGTAATTTATTTTGCAAAAAATATAAAAATATTATATAATAATATTAAGTTAATTAAAAAACTGTTTATTATTAATAAAATTATTTTATGGAAACTTTAGTAGAAGTAAATAAAAAAGAAGAAAATTGAGTTATAATTTTTAATATTTCTGGTGAATTAGATGAAACTAATGCAGATACAACATTTACATCAATTTATAAAGAAATTGGTGATTTTACTTGAAAAAATATTATCCTAAATCTTTCTGGTTTAAAGTACCTTAATTCAAAATCAATTTGATATATTGCTGATATTTTTTCAAATATAGAAGAAGTTGATTCCAAAATGTATATTTCAAATTGTAATGAAGGAGTAAAAGATGTTTTAGAATTAGTTGGTATTACAACAATTATTCCAACAGTAGACACTGAAGAAGAAGCTATAAAAGCAATGGGTTAATTTTAAGCCTTAATCCTCTATATAAAAAAACATTATTTTAATAATAATGTTTTTTTATATACACTATATATTTATATAGTGTATCTTATAATATACTTTTTATACTTTTTTGCTATAAATATGTACCTGTTAAGAAAATGTTAAAAAGTCTTTTTTTTTAGCATTATATAGAGAAACTTATTTTTAAGATTTTGTCCAGTTGTTTTTATAAATAACTTTTGACTTAATTTTAAAAATCCTTAAATATATATAGGTAAATTGCTATTTTTAAAGAATTCTTTTTAGTAATTAACATTTTGTTAACAAATTAATAATAAATGAGTAATATTTGAGAAAAACATACTTCTGTATTATTAAATGAATTAGTAGACTCTATTAATATTTTTAAAAATGAAAATATTATTGTTGATTGTACAATTTGAATAGCTGGTCATTTTATAGAAGTAGCAAAAAAAATAAATCTCTGAGATATTATGATTTGATTTGATGCTGATTATAAAAATTTAGAATTAGCAAAAAAAAGAATAGAGCTAGAATTACAAAATATTAATTTTATAGAAAATAAAAAAGATAAGAAAAAAGATAAATTAAATTTTATTTTAATAAATTCTAATTTTTGAAATTTAAAAAAGCAATTAGAAAATATTTGAATTACTGAAATTACTTGAATTTATTATGATTTAGGGCTTTCTAGTTTACATCTTGATGAAGCTGAAAGATGATTTAGTTTTATGAAAAACTGACCTCTTGATATGAGACTTGATAAAACATCAGGGGAAACTGCCTCTCAAATAGTAAATTCATATTTAGCTTCTGAATTAAGAGAAATATTTTTAAAATATTGAGAAAGTTTTCAAGCAAATAAACTATCTCATAAAATAGTAGATTTAAGAAAACAAAAAAAATTTGAAACTACAAAAGATTTAGCTGATATAATTCCTGGTCCACCAAAAGAAAAAGCAAAAATTTTCCAAGCTTTAAGAATTGAGGTAAATAAAGAATTAGAAGTTTTAGAAAAATCACTAAAACAAGCAATTACACTAATAAAAAAAGATTGAATAATATTTGTTATAAGTTTTCATTCATTAGAAGATAGGATAACAAAACAAATATTTAAAAAAGAGACAAGAGATTGTATTTGTTTTGATTTAATATGTTCTTGTAATCATAAAAAAAGTTTAAAACTTTTAAATAAAAAACCTATCCTTCCTTCTCATAAAGAAATATCACACAATTCAAGATCTAGAAGTGCAAAAGCAAGAATTGCTAAAAAAATTTAGATAAAATTAACTATAAAATATGAATAAAAATATACTATTAAAAGATTATGAGACAAAATTTTCATCAAATAGAAAAAAGAAAAAAGATGAAATATATTTTTGAGTCAATTCAACATATAGCTTTCTTTTAGTTTTTATTATTAGTCTATTTATATATTATATTTGGATTTTAAATATAAATGCAACTCAATGATATAATATTAGAACTCTTGAAATGGAAAGGCAAAATCTATTATTGCAAAAGGAATTACTTGATGTTAAAATATCAAATCTTGAGAGTCTTAAAAATATTAAAGGCTCAAATGAATTAGACTCAATTATAGAAAAAGTTGAAGATCCTGATTTTGTTGTCATTAGAAATTGAGTAATTTATGCTTATAAGAATTAAAAAAATACTAATTTAAAAAATTAGTATTTTTTTAATTAGTATTTTTATAACAACTCTATATATCAGATCTTATTTCCATAGCATCTATAACTCTTCTTATAGAAATAATATAAGATGCAGTTCTAAGGCTTGTTTTAAATTCTTTTGAAGTTTCATAAACATCTAATGTTGCTTTTGTTATTTTTTTATATAATCTTGAATCTATTTCATCTTCATCCCAATAAAAATTCATATTATTTTGAACTTGTTCAAAGTATGAAACTATAACTCATCATGAATTAGCTAAAATATCTGGAATAACTTTTATGTTATTTTCTTCCAAAATAGAATCAGCTTCTGGTGTTATAGGTCAATTTGCTAATTCCAAAATAATTTTGGCTTTTATTTTAGATGCATTTTCTTTTGTAATTTGATTTTCAAGTGCAGCTGGTATTAGTATATCAACTCACAATTCTAAAATATCTTTTTCTCGCAGTATTTTAACATCTTTATATTCAATTACTGATTTTCTAAGAGATTTTAATCTTGAAACTTCTCAAGTAATTAATCATTTTTCATTATAAATTCATCCTTTACTATCTGAAATTGCAACTATTTTTGCTCATAGATCTGCTAAAAGTTCAAGAACTGTAAGTCCTGCATTTCAAGCTCACTGAATAGCTACAGTTTTTCATTTAATGCTTTCTCAGAATTCTTTTAGAATTGTTTGCAAGACATAAATTCAACCTTGAGCAGTAGCTGAAGCTCTACCCTTAGATCATCAAATTTCAAGTGGTTTTCATGTAAAACTTCCTGGTGAGTATTTTCAGACTAATGTTGAATATTCATCCATCATCCAAGCCATTATCTGAGAATTAGTATTAACATCAGGAGCTGGAATATCAGTTTCTGGTCAAATATATTTATATAAAGCTTTTACATATCATCTTGATAAAGATTCTAATTCTTTTTTACTTAATTCCTTTGGATTAACAATAATACCTCATTTTCCTCAACCAAGTGGAATATCAATAACTCCACATTTAAAAGTCATCCACATGGAAAGTGCTTTTACTTCAGATTTATTAACATCAGGATGAAATCTTATTCAACCTTTAAATGGTCATCTAGAATCATTATGTTGAGACCTATAACCTTTAAAAATTCTTACATTTCCATCATCCATTTTTACAGGAATAGAAAATTCCAAAACTCTTTTTGGTTCTTTAATTATTGTAAATTTATTATTATTTTTTTCATAATCTTTAAATAAACTATATGCTTTTTCTAATTGTTTTTGTGCATTAATAAATGGATCTAATCAATTATTATTTTTTACCCCAAGGGCACCTATTTTATTGTGCATTTTTTATTATATTAAAATAATTAAAAATAAAGTATATATAAAAATATAAAAATTCAAAATAAAATATACAATACTTCAAGTAAAGTAGCTTACATGTAACTTTAAAATTAAAAAAAAATAGATTTTATATTTTTTTTATATATAATAAAAAATAATAATTTTTTATTATATATAAATGCACAATAAAATAAGTGCCCTTGGGGTGAAAAAAATACTATTAATAATAGTTGTATTTATACTATTATTCATATCTTATAAGATTATATCTTACTGAAACTTTAAAACTGATATTTTAATAACTGAAAATAAAGTTATCCAAATAAATCCAGGTTATACACATAAAGATTTAGCTAAAACACTAGATATAAACTATTATTTTTTAAAAAAATATTTAAAAAATAAAGATTTTAAATTACTAGTTTGAAGATTTGAAATTAAAGAAAATTCAACAATAGAAGATATTTTATATATAATGAAAACCCCTATTGCTTATAAAGAAATTAGTATAACTATTCTTGAATGATGGAATATTTTTGATATAGATTATCATCTAACTAAAAAATGATATATTTCAAAATGAGAATATATTTATTATGTAGAAAATATAAAAAGAATAAAAGAATTATCAGAGTTTTACAAATTTTTGGATCCTAATCTTATTAGTTTAGAGTGATTTTTATTCCCAGATACTTATAGATTAAACTATCCTGTTAAAATAAATGAACTTATAATAAGGCAGCTTAATGCTTTTTATAAAAAAGTATTCAGAACTATATTAAAAGAAGAAAATTTAACAAATAGTGAAATTTATGACTTAATTAACTTAGCCTCAATAGTTGAAAAAGAAGAAAAAAATATCTTAGAAAAACCTACAGTTGCTTGAATTTTAAAAAAAAGATTAGATAATAATTGGAAAATTTGAGCTGATATAACTCTTTGTTATGCTCACAGATTAACTTCAGAAGAATGTAAAATGGTAATTACAAAATATATTAGAGAAAAATCTGAATATAATACAAGAACAATGGTTTGATTACCAAAAACCCCAATTTGAAACCCAAGCTTTGAGACTATAAATGCAACTTTAAATTATAAAACAACTCCATATTGGTTTTATCTTCATAATATAAAAACTTGAAAAATATACTATTGAAAAACAAATGCACAACATGAATATAATAAAAAATTTTTATACTAAAGTATAAAAATTTTTTATTTAAAATGTTTTATGTAATACTTCTTAAAATAATTTAAATTATTAAATATTTTTTCATTAGTTCAAACTCATATTTCTTTTGGTGAAATATCTAAAGTTATAAATCAATTATAAGAACTGGCTTTTAGCTTCATTAAAAAACTTTCAAGTGGAAGATATGAGGTCCCTCCTCAAGCATTTCATGGTAAAAGTCTTTTTTTAGGTCAATGTTATCAGATAAATATATATTTTTTATACAAGACCCATAAAACGTTTGTTCGTTTATGATATATAATAAAAAAAAAGAGATTAAAAAAAAAAAAAGATTTATGGAAAAA
>CAZPIB010000054.1:0-5203 GCA_964586815.1 uncultured Candidatus Peribacteria bacterium
AAATATCCCAAAATAATTCTTTATTATCATTTAAAATTTTAGATATAATCATAATTTTTAAATTATTTTTAATATATTAATATACTATAAGTAAAACTAAAAAAATCAAAAGTTTAGCATGTTAATAATTTTTTTAGTTTAAATTAAAAAAAATTAGAAAAATCAGGAGTCTAAAAATTAAATAATATTAAATATATTTAAAAAAATAAAATTTTTCTATTTAGTTTTTAGTTTTTTTGCCATATTTTATATATTATGATAAACTAAAATAGTTAAGAATTATTTATTAAACAAAAATTATGCCAGATAAAATATTTTATGAAGTTTTTAACTGAAAAGAAAAAATTAATGATAAAAATATTAAAAAATTAGTAGAAGAGTTAAATAACTTAAAAAAATTTTTAGAAGAAAAAAATGATATTGATAATCTAAAAGTCTTAAAAAATAAAATAGACTTAACACTAAAAAAGCAAAAGAAAAAAATAGATAAAAAACATAAAAAAGATTTAACTAAAATTGAAGAAAAAATTTGTGATTTTATCAATAAAAAAGAACTAGAAAGCATAAAAAAAGAGGAAGTAGGATTAATAGATGTAGTAGAGCAAGTAGAAAATAAATATAAAAAATGTGTTTTACTTTCTGTTAAGCAAATGAAGAAATATACAAGAACTTGCAGAAAAACAAGCACTATAGAGTATGAAAAAGAACTTGCTTTATTACAGTTAGAATTAGTTAAATTACAAAGACATATAACTGATCATGGTAAAAAATTACTTATAATATTTGAAGGAAGAGATGCAGCTGGAAAAGGTAGTACAATCAAAAGATTTATGGAAAACCTAAATCCTAGATGAGCAAAAGTAGTAGCTCTAAATAAACCAACAGAAGAAGAGCAATGACAATGGTATTTTCAAAGATATATAAAAAATCTACCAAATTCTTGAGAGCTAGCTTTATTTGATAGATCTTGGTATAATAGATGATGAGTTGAACCAGTAATGGGTTTTTGTACAAAAAAAGAATACAAACAATTTATGGAAGATGCTCCAATATTTGAACAAATGCTTATAAATTCTTGAATAAAGATTGTAAAATTTTATTTTTCAGTAAGTAAAGCAGAGCAAGCAGAAAGATTTGAAGGGAGAAAAACAAATCCATTGAAACAATTTAAGCTTTCTCCTATAGATCAATTTTCTCAACAACTTTGGGAAAAATATACTCTAGCTGAATACAAAAACTTCTCCAAAACTCATTCAAAACATGCCCCTTGGACACTTATCAAATCAGATGATAAAAAACAAGCTAGATTAAATGCTATAAAAGTAGTTTTATCTCAATTTGATTATGAATGAAAAATTGATCCTAAAAAATTAAAAATAGATAAAAATATAGTCTACTCAGGAAAAGAAAAAGTAAGAAGATTAAGTGAAGAAATAAACACAAAACAAGATTTATTTGATTAAAACTAGAAAATTTATAAAATTATATAAATAATAAATTTATATAATTTTTTTATTAAATAAGTATCCTTAAAGTGAAATTAATAGTCTGACTTTGAAATCCTTGAAAAAAATATGAAAAAACAAGACATAATGCTTGATTTATATTTTTAGATAAATTAAAAAAAGAAAATAATTTTTCTGATTTTAAACTTGAATCAAAATTTAAGTGAGAAATTTCTGAGTGAAGATTTAATTGAGAAAAAACTATTCTACTAAAACCTCAGACTTTTATGAATTTAAGCTGAGAAAGTCTTAGAAAAATAGTTGATTTTTACAAAATAGATTTAGAGGATATTATTGTTATTTATGATGATAAAGATATGGAATTTTGAAAAATAAGATTTAGAGAAACTGGTTCAGCCTGAGGACATAACTGAATAAAGTCTATAATTTCTCACTTCTCTAAAGATTTCAAAAGAATAAAAATTTGAATTTGATATGATACTAAATATGATGTTTCTGATTGGGTTTTAGCAAAATTTAATGAAGCTGATTTAGTAGATATTGACTCTGAAATTTATGATAAAGTTTTAGAAATACTAAAAAAATAGTTTTAGTTTTAAAACAATAAGGGGCTGAAGCCCCTTGTATAAAAATTATTCTTGATAATAAATTTGTAGAAAAAATAGAAATTATTTCTATATATATTTTTCTAAATTCATAATATTAAAGTGTTTTATTCAATCTTTATCATTAAAAGAAACATCATCTAAAGATAATACAATTTTATCAAAATTATCTTTTATTTGTTTTAAATTTCAAAATTCTCTATTATAAACTTCTTTAGAGCTTATTAAATAAGCCACTTGAAAATATTTTTTGGTTCAATTTTTTTCTGCTATAAAATCAATTTCAAGTCATTTTTTTTCTCATACATAAACATTATATCAATTTCTAATTAATATATTAAAAACAAAATTTTCAAGTAATTTTCATATATCAAAATTAAAATTATAATAAATAGAATTCCTAATCCCTAAATCATTAAAATAATATTTTGAGTTATACTTTAAAACTTTTTTTCAAGCTAAATCAAATTTTTCACAATTATTAATCAAATAGGTATTTTCTAAGTATTTTAGGTAATTTGAAATTGTAGATAGGCTAATTTTTATTTTATCTTTTTTCAAATAATCTTCAATTTTTCTAAGAGAAGTAATATTTCAAATATTACTAGATATAAATTGTAATATTTTTTCAAAAAATGAATAATTTTTTATATTATATCTAGCTACAATATCCTTCAAAATAATGGAATTTTTTAAATTGTTTATATAATTTTTTTTAAATTCCTTGTTATTTTCTAAAACTATTTCAGGTAATCCTCAAAATTCTAAATACTCTAAAAAATTAATTTTATTATTTTCTAAATTTTTAGTTTTTAAATATTCAAAATATGTTAAAGGGAAAACTTTTAAATCAACATATCTTCAAGTAAGATAAGTAGAAAGTTCACTTGAAAGCAACTTAGAATTACTACCAGTTATAATTATATAATATTTTTTATATACTTGCTTTTCTCTAATAAAATTTTCCCAAAGATCTATATCTTGAATTTCATCAATAATAATGTATTCAACCTTATTTTTTTCTTCATATTCTTTAAAGATTTTTTCTAAATTAATATGATTTTTTATTTCATTATTTAGATCTAATTCTTTATTTATATAAAAAACTTTATTTAAATCTATATTATTAAATTTTAAAAAATTATTTATTATATAGCTTTTTCCTGTTCTTCTTTGTCAACTAATAACTAATATATTTTTTTTATTTACAAGACCATCCATTTCTTGCAAATATTTTTCTCTTTTAAATATTTCTAATTCTAATAAAGATTTTGATTTTTTAATAATATCAATCATACACTTCTTATTTAAATATTAAAACTGTTCAATAGACTAGACACTTTTTATTATATTTTATTTCATACTAAATTGCAAATTTATTTTTTAGTTTTTTTAAAATTTGATGAAAGTGATTTAGCAGATATTGACTCTGAAATTTATGAAAAAGTTTTAGAAATACTAAAAAAAATTTATATTAGCTACTACTTCCTAAAACTAAAAGTTATCTTCAGAAGGTGATGTTAGCTCATTTGTAAACTTAATTTTGATGCTTATACTAGAATTTTAAAAATCAAAATAATCTATAATCTATGAATATAAAAAATTTTTTACCTAATTCTCTATTTTTATTTATATTATCAGTTGTAATAATAGATTTTTCAATATTATTTCAATATTTTTGTATAAAACTTAATAAAGATTTTGGTAAAATATCTTTTTTTCAAGATTTTACTTCTATAGGTACAATATTTTTATCAAAATTATCAATTAATAAAAAGTCTACTTCTGTTCCATTTTTATTTTGCCAAAATTTAACTTCTTCAAAATTTTCCTTTAAAAAAAATAATTCATTATAAATATAATTTTCTATAATTTTTCACTTAAATTCTGAAGAAAATTCTCAAATTCACAAAATATAATTTAAAAATCATATATCATTCATATATCATTTTTTAGATTTTTTTATCTCATTTCATACTTTATTTGAAAAAGGTTCTAGAAAATCAAATAAAAAACTTGATTCTAAAATTTGTAAAAATTTATTATATAATTTCTTTTTTATTCATAACTCTTCAATAATCTGTTCAGCTTTTATTAAGCTTCATATTTTACTTACAAATAATTTTAAAAATTTAATAAAATAAATATTTTCATCTTCTTTTAATAAAAATCAAATATCTTTATATAAATAATCATCATAAATAGACTTAAAAACAATTTTCTTTTCTCTTTCTGTCTTGGCTTTTACTACCTCTGGATAACCTCAGTATTTTAAAAATACCTCAAAATATTTATCTATTTCTTTTTTTATAATAGGGTTAATATTTCTATAATTTATTTTAGAAATATTAAGATTATTGAATTCTAAAAATTCTAAAAAAGAAAAAGGCTTTATTTTTATTAAATTATATCTTCAAATAAGACTATCTGTAATTCATCTAAAAATTTCTAAACTACCACTTCAAGAAATTATTATTTTAATTCATAAATCATTTTCTTTATTTTTATCTACTAAATATTTTATAATTATTCATATGTTTTTTATTTTTTGAGCCTCATCAATAATTAAATAATCTTTATTTTTTATATCAAATTTAAATTCCAAAAAATCTAAAAAATCCAAAGCTCTAAAATCCTCTAAAATATAATCATCTCAATTTAATAAAATTTCATTTTTAATTATTTTTTGTTCAATTAAACTTTTAATTAAAGAACTTTTACCAACTTGTCTTGCTCACACTAAAATTAAAGCATTCTTATTATCTAAATTTTCTTTTATCTCTTCAATATATTTTTTTCTTATAAAAAGCATAATATATAATTATTTAATAATAACTACATACTATGCTTTTTATATCTTTTTGCAAATTTTACCTATGCTTTTTATTAACTTTTAAGGTAAAAAGTCTATTTATATACCACTACCAGAAATTAAAAAGTTAATTCAATGTACAAAACACTTAAAAAAAGCCCTATAGAAATTATTCTAAAGGACTTTTTTTATCTAACAAAATCTCACATTCACATTGGTCACATTCAATCATTAAATCCTCACATTCACATATCTCACATATCAACTCATAATCATTGTTTTTCAAACTTATTATTTTTTATGATTAATCATATATCAAA
>CAZPIB010000055.1:0-5126 GCA_964586815.1 uncultured Candidatus Peribacteria bacterium
AGCATAAATCTGTCTTACATCTTCATCTTTATATAACTCCTTTATTCTTGCTAAAATATCTACAGACATTTCATTTCATTTAAATAATTTAGATAAATCTTTTAAGCTAATACTTGCATAATCTATTGTTTCTTGTTTTTCATCTAAATTTTCAATTGTTTTTTCAACAAAAATATTTTTATAATATTTTTTTATTTCTTGAATTTCTCTTCTTATTTCATCAGAATTAAGCTCTATAGTTTCATTTTCTAAAGAAAATTCTATTTTTTTACTAGTATCATCTCATAATTTTTTTAATGCATCTTTAAAAGCTACTAATTTTTTTATATCCAAAAATAAATTTGGATTACTTCAAATAAGAGAAGCTAATTCAACTGCTTTATGATAATTTTGCTTATTTTCTAAATGTTCCATATTTTACATATAAAAGAGTATTAAAACTTATTGTCAATATAATATATATAGATTAAGACAAAAGTCAATACTTTTTTATTGTAATTTTAAAAGTTAAAATGTCACTTTAATAAAAAATAGAAATGTCACCCCTAAATATGATAAAATAATTATAATACAACATTATCTAATCTGTCATATTCAAAAATTTCTTCTTTTGTGAAAAATCTTTCTAATTCTTCTTTGGCAGTTTCTTCTGAATCAGAAGCATGCATAATATTTCCATCAATAGAAAGTGCAAAATCACCCCTAATTGTCCCAGGAAGAGCTTCTACTGGATTTGTAGCACCTGACATTGTTCTGATAGTTGGAACTACATTAGCACCTCTAACTGCCATAGCAACAATAGGAGAAGATTTCATATATTTTACAATTTTAGGAAAAAAAGGTTTATCAGAAAGAAAACCATAGTGTTCATTAATTAAGGCATCATCTAATCTAAGCATTTTCATACCTAAAATAGTAAGACCCTTTTTTTCAAATCTACTAATAACTTCTCACATTAAATTTCTTTGTACACAATCTGGCTTTAAT
This sequence comes from uncultured Candidatus Peribacteria bacterium, assembly GCA_964586815.1. GTDB lineage: Bacteria > Patescibacteriota > Gracilibacteria > BD1-5 > UBA6164 > CAWUJK01. Next base: position 988 of record CAZPIB010000055.1, read on the forward strand.
AATACAAGAGTAGTTTGGATTGACATAATATTTTTTATTAATTATTTAAAATAACTTTGAGAAGTATCTCAAATCAAAATCATTATAATTATATTTATATTTTTGCAACAAAATAAAAAAATTATTTTTTTATTTTGCAAACCTCTAAATCTCTCATAGTAGTATAAACTACATATAAAAGTATAAATATTGAAATAACTTTTAATTCAATTCAACCAAATGGCATAACTGAAATAATTCAGGCTAAACCAAAATAAGAAGCTAAAGTTATGCTACAAATAGGACAACCAGCAACTAAAACTCATAAAAATCCTCAAAAAAATCAAGCTCAGGACTTTTTAACTGAGAAATATTGTATTTTATATAAAGTTGAAGCCAAAAATAATCAAAATAAAATCATAATTAAAATAGTTAAAGCTATTTCAATTACAAAATAATTATATTTCGTACAACCGTAATGAAAACAAGCTGCTATTTTTTCAAAATCTGAAAAATAATAGTAAGTAGTAGCTATAATAGATATACCTAGTATTAATCCAAAAATTCAGATTTTTGATTTTAAAACTTTTAATAAATTTTTCATTTTTATCTTTTTAATATAAATTAATTTTTAAAAATTATTATTAATAAATTTTTTATTCAAAATTTCAAAAAATTTTAATATCCATATTACTGATTTTAAAATTTTTAGGTAAATTTTTTATTTGAATATCTTCCTCTAAATCAAAAATATCTCCTGTTTTTTCATTAATTAAATGAATATGGTTTCAATTATTTTTTTCAAAATAAGCTTTTTTTCAAATTCAAATAACCTTTTTTAAATCTCAATTTTCTACTAACTGTTCTACATTTCTATAAATACTAGATTTCCCTGCTTCTGGAAAAATTCTAGATATTTGTTCAAAAATTTGCTCAACTGTTAAATGTTTCTTATCACAAATACTTATAATATCTTGTGTATAATAATGTGTTTTCATAATTTTTAAATACAAGAAAAATTAAAATTCTTTTTTTATTTAAAAATAATATAAAAAAAAGAAGATAATGCAATAAATAACAAAATAATATTATTTAAAATCATAAAAAAAGTGAGTTTAAACTCACTTTTTAATTTAATTTAACTTTTCACTTACATACTTTACAATAAAGTAAAGAATAAATGAAAAAGTTAGGTAAATAAAATTATAAAAAATAATAAAATGTTCTCTGCTAAAGAATAATAACTCAAAAGAAAAATGTATTATAAGTAATATCACCAGATATCTTACAGGGAACTTTCCTTTTTCCTTAATAGCAACAAAGCCCAATGCTACCAAATCAAAAAAAATGATAACATATTTAATATTTTTAAAATCTGGTACATCTGATTGTAATGTATTTATAAATGCTAAATACATAAAATATATCATAAATGGGATAAAAAATAATATCCAAATATGCCATAATATATTTTTTCCTTTTCGTGCAGTACTTTCATTAAATTTCATTCTTTATTCCTTTTTGTTTTTATTTTTGAAAATATAGTTTATATTTTTTTTATAAAAAATGTCAAATATAAAATAATCTTTTGCATATTAAATAATTTTTTATAGAATATAAAAACAAAAATTTCATAAACAAATTAGAGTTTTTGTATATTTTAATTACTTTAATCTAAAAAGATTATGACAAGTTTTAGTATTGAGGCTCAAATTAGAGCAAAAGATGAGGACTGTAAACATTTAAGAAAGGAAAGAAAACTTCCTGGAGTTGTTTATGGAAGAAAACAAGAGGCTATTAGTTTAACTCTAGATGCTTCAGAATTTTTAAAATTATTCAGAAAAACATGAGAATCAAACATTATAAAGTTAAAAGTTTGAAAAAAGAATATCGATGTATTAGTTCATCAATATCAAAAAGAACCTGTTTCTTGAGATTTTATTCATATTGATTTCTTTGCAATAACTAAAGGAGAAAAATTAAAAACTATGGTTTCACTAAACTTTATTTGAAGTTCAGAAGCTGTTAAAGAAGGTGCAATTTTAGAAGAACTAACTAAAGAAATTGAGATTTCTTGTTTACCACAAGATCTGATAGATCATATTGATATTGATTTAACTGTATTAAAAGAATTTGATTCACATATTAAAGTCTCTAATATTAAAGTTCCTGATACAATTGAAATTTTAAGTCCTATGGATGAAGTTATTGTTCTTGCTGCTAAACCGAAAAAAATAGAAGAGATTTCTGATGAAGCTCCTGAGTCTAATCTACCTACTGAAGATGAAGCTGAAAAAGAAGAAACTGAGAAAAAATAATTTTTTTTACTTTAAATGTACAAAATAGAGTTATGAAAATAATAGTTTATTGATCTGAAGAAAAAAGAGATGATTTAATAAAAGTATTAAATATTTCTTTGGAAGAATTAGGATTAACTGACTTTATAATTATAGAAGAAACATATGATTCTAAAATAAAAGAAGAGATGTGAATAAAAGAAGAACCTGCTTTAATTATAGAGGAAGAAACTATTGACTTTAAAGATATGATATTTGAATGACAAACTCCACCAGAAGATGAAATAAAAGCAATGATTATAAGTATTGTTGGCTGAGATTCAGGTGGTTGATCATGTTGATCACTACAAAGTGATTGAACTTGTTCAACATGATGCAGTTGTTAAATAAAAAATCTAGATATTAATATCTAGATTTTTTATTTAACTTTTCAAGCATTTTTTCCTCTTCATTTATATTCAATAATAATCGAAGTACCTTCAAATCAAAAATTATCTCTAATTCTATTTTCAAGATATCTTTTATATGAAAAATGAAAATGATCTGGATTTGAAACAGAAAAAACAAATTTTGGTGGATTTATATCAGCCTGAGTACAAAAATAAATTGTTGGAGAATGAGATTTCTTATTCCCTGTTGGTGGATGTTTATAAATAACTTGTTCTAAAAAATTATTTAAAATTCCAGTTTTTACTCTTTTAAATCTTTCTTTTTTTATTTCTCTAGCTCTTTGTAAAATTTCATTTACTCTTTTTTTATCAGTAGCAGTTGTGAAAATAACTGATACCCAAGGAATAAATTCTATTTTTTCTTGAAGATAATTAATATATCTATTCATCATAGTTTCTCTATTCACACCTTGTTTATTCAAAACTTTATCCCACTTATTTACAACAACTATAAGTCATTTTTTTTCTTCTAAAACCCTACTTATAATAGATAAATCTTGCTGAACAATTCCCTCAAATCAATCAACTATAACAGCAATTATATCAGCTCTACTTAAGGCTCTTTCACTTCTCATAATTGACCAATTTTCTACATTTCTAGTTCAAACTCTTGATAATCTTCTAATTCAAGCTGTATCAATTAAAACAAAATCAGTATCTTCATATTTAAATTTAGTATCAACACTATCTCTAGTTGTTCATGCCATATCTTTTACCATAACTCTATCTTTTCCTACAATTGCATTAATCATACTAGATTTACCAACATTTGGTCTACCAATCATAGCTAATTTAACAAAACTCTCATCATGCTCTTCTATTAAATAGTTAAGTCATTTATTTTTTAAGTATTTTGCAACATATTTTTTTACTTCTCTAATTCAATAATTATGTGAAACTGAAACTGGAAAAAATTCTAGCTCTCATCTTCAAGCTAAACTCCAAGCTTCTAGTTGCTTATTTTCATTATCAGCTTTATTTGCAATAACAATATAATTTTTATAACCTTTTTTTTGTATTAATTTTAAAACTTTTTCATCTAATTCTGTGAGTTTATCATATTCAATAACCCAAATTAAAAGATCTGAATCATCAATTGCCTCATCAGTTCTTGCAATAATATCTTCAGCTATCTCATCAACTTTTGATCCAAAATCAAGTCAACCAGAATCAGCCAAAATATAAGTCAAGTCATTATCAGAGTCTGTATATTCAAATTCAGAGATATCTCTAGTAGTACCTGCTACATCATCTACAATAGCTATTTTATGTCCAGTAAACATATTAAAAAAACTTGATTTTCCAACATTTGGTCTACCTATAATTGTAACTTTTCAAAGCATATTTTTTTATTTATATTTTATATAAAAAATTATATAGTTTTTTATAAAATTTCAAGTTTATTTTCTTGATT
>CAZPIB010000056.1:0-5070 GCA_964586815.1 uncultured Candidatus Peribacteria bacterium
TAATTCTTCTCAAAATCAAAGTATTGAAAATAATTTATTATCAACATTTATAGAGATGACTCTTCCTTAAATCAATTAAATAAAACTAAATTTTAATATAAGCTATATTTTATTAAAATATAATAAAAATCAAATGGAAAAAGAATGATATCAATAAATATTTCACTTTTTTAATTCCTAAAAATTACTCAAATTATTACACATAATACTACAAATAATGTTACTAGTACATCTTTTTTTGAAGGAATTTCTTTTAAAATTAAATAACTTAACATATATACAAAAACAAGATAAGTTAAGCTTAGAAGACTGGTTAGTATTATTCAAAGAGTAGAAAACAAAGTAAGTGATATAAGTATAGATACTACAACTACAGAATTTGTAAATAATAGTAATTGTGTGTATTTTTTTGTTAGAAGCTTAACTTGGTTGAATTCTTTTTTTATAAACATTAGTAAAAAAGAAAAGGATAATACTAATATTGTTTCCATAATATAAAATGTTATTGGATTAACTTTTGTAAGGAAATAAATCATAGCAAATAATTGAAATGATTTTATTATAGATGATAATAAAACCATTAAACTATACTTATTTATTTTAAAATTTTTATAATTTATGCTTGTTAATATTACTACTAGTGAAGCTGCTATTGCACTTAAAAATGTTATTAAATTAGCTCTTTCTGTTACTATAAAAATAAATCATATTATAATTGGGAATATTTGAAAAAGCATTGCATAAGGTTGCAAGACTGAGATTTTTTCATTAGCATATGCTGTTCTTCTTAGAGGATATGTTATATATAATCAAATAGTTGCAATAAATAATAATCAGAAATCATATAAAGTAAATCCTGATTCAACATAATTGAATTCAAATATTCAAATTAAAAATAATAATAACATTATTATTAAATGATATCATCTATTAAAAAAAGTTTGTAAATTATTTCAAATTATTTTATTTTCTACAATTTTTTTTGTCAATATCATTCCTGTAGCACTCAAAAATGATTGTATTATTCCTAGTATTATTAACATAATTTATTAAATAAATCTTTAATTATTTCCCAAAAAGTTTTTTGTTTTTTGTTTTTTTGTCATTCTTCTATTTTTTCTAAACTATCTTTTATATCAATATTACTTTCTTGAATAATTATTAGATTTTTATCTAGTAAAAGCATAAAACCAGAAAATAAATTCATTCATAATGATGAATCTGGATTTATATGATCTGATAAAATTGCAAGAGCTGTATTTAATTTAGTAATAGTTTTTATTCTAATTATTTTATTAGTGAGAGACTTCTTATACTCATCTTTTGTAATTCTAAACTCTTTTGGAAGATATGTAAAAATTTTTTCGCTATTTTCTATTTCATCTATTTTTTCAAAAATTTCTTTTATTTCTTCTTCTCAAATAATATCTGAACCACTTACTTTTTCTATTAATATTTTGGTTTTAGGATCAATATCATTGATATCTAAAAGATTTTTTAATTCAAATAATTCTTTTTCAGATTTTTCAGAATAAATAATTTTTTCTTTATTTTTTTTGAACTCTAATTTTTTTTCATTATTTATTTTTTTTTCTTTTTCAGTTATTTTTTTCTTTTTTATTTCCTCCTCCTTTAATTTTCAAGCTTCAACTCACATAATATTTTATTTATTAAGTATTTTTTAATTACCTATAATTTATTTACAAATAGATAAAAATCAATTTTATTTATTTTAAAATAGTGACTAAAAAAGATTTACAAATTAATTTGTAAATCTTTTTTAGTTTAAAATATACTAAAAATTTTATTTAAAATATCAGATTTTTTTAACTTAAAATTTATTAATAAATTAATATATATTAAATATACTTTCTAATTGATAAAGATCACTTTCATATTTTGCCTTATATTCATCAAGAACAATAATTACATACATTGCTAATATTTTAGTTTGTTCATTAGATTTTAATTCTATTACTCTTTTATTTACTTTTTCAATAATAGCAATTATTTGTTTATCTGAATAATTTCTATTTTCTAATCTTATAATAAAATTTCCAACAAGGTCTCTAATTTGTACTTTTCTTTCTTGAGATAAGTTATATGTTTCTACATAAGTACTTTCTCAAGTATTATATTTATAAGAAGTATTTTCTTTTTTATAGTTTTCACCCTTTTCTTTGTAAGATATACTCTTTTCCTTATAGTACTCACTTTCTTTTTTATAGTTTTCACCCTTTTCTTTGTAAGATATACTCTTTTTTTTATATAATTCACTTTTTTCTTTGTAATTTTTACTTTCTTCTTTGTAATTCTTATATTCTTCTTTGTAATTTCTACTTTCTTCTAAAGTAAATTTTTTTACTTTAGAACAATATCTATTATATTTTTTAGTTATTACACAAAGTCTAACATAATAACTTCAATATTCTAAATATTGAAGATGTGAAGTTATTGAGGCTTTATTTCATATATATTCTGATGTATCCTCTGGATAAGATAAATTAGAATTTGTTGTAGAATAAATAAATTTATACCATTTTAATTCCTCATTTCCTTCATATTTATCCCAAGTAGCTTTTAGCTTTCCATTTGATTTTTCAATCTCTAAATTAAAATCATACTCTTTTACTTCTCCAAATTTAGCTTTTTCATAATATGCTATTCATGTAGAAATTGATGAAAAAAACATAACTAAGACCAACAATACTCATAAAAAATATTTCATACTTTTATAATTAAAAATTAAGTATAATTATTATATTTTTAAAAAGAAAAAAATCAATTTTTATTATAATGAACTTTCAAAGTTAAAATATCACCTTTTTATAAAGTTAAAATGTCACCCTTATAAAAAAATGTTAAACTAAAATAACTTACTTTAAAATTAAATAATATATATGACTAGCTATTTTCATCTACATCTCAAACTTTTACATATTCTATATATAATAATCCCAACTCTTAACTCATCAAGCACTATCAGAATAAACTCATCAAGGGTTTTTTGTTCAAGTAATAGTGATTCAAGAATCTACTTTTTTAATTCCAATATTTTCTGCAAAATTTCTTGTTAAATTATTTATTTCATCAGAAATATATTTTCAAGAAAAATGTGTAGATTGATATTCTTTTTCACAAAAAACTTTTGCTTCTTCTTCATTATATCATAATTTAACTACTCTTCTTCAAATTGCTTTATTTAGCTGAATCTCAATTTTATCTCAATCACTTAATTCTAATTTTAAGATTTTTTTTGGTGCATCAAACTCATAATTAATTTTTCAATTTTCAATTTCTTCTTTTATTTTATCAAATTTATCTTGATTTCAGTTTAAATAACTTTTATCAATTGCAAAGGAAATTACTCATTTTACATTTGCATCTATTACATATCATAAAAGATTTTTAATAAATTCTCATGTTTTATAATTTTGACAAGAAGCTGTATTTACCAAATCTCATATTTCCAAAAGTAATTTTGGATCATCAAAAATTGTTGTAAATATAATTATTTCATCTCATTTTTCTATTGGTCTTAATTTACTTTTTATACTATTTAAATCTTCTTTAATTTTTTTTAATTCAATTCAAGGAATTCATCAATTTAAAGTATTTAAAACTTTCTCAAAAATATTTTTATCTTTTGTTGTTTTTAAAATATAAAATAAACTTTTTATCAAAATTTCTGCTTTTTCTTTTTTTGATAAATTTTTATTTCATTCCAATTTATTTATTAACTCTTTTACTTTACTACCTTTTTTTATTCAATTTAATAAAATCTTAAAATCTTCATCTTCTTCAAAAATATTTACTTCATTAGTTAATCATTCATAAACTAATTCCAAATGATTTTGCCTTATAAGTTGCTCCAAAACCTCTCATTGTGCAATTTGTAATAATTGCTCATCTGATAATTTTCATTCATTTTTTGTAGAAACATATTTTAAACTTGAGGGATTTTCCATCCATTTTTTTACTTGATTTTCATCTAAGTATTTTAATTGTTCTTTTGATTTCTCAACATCTTCTTCACTTGCTCAAACTCAAAAATATTTATAATCCTTAAATCACTCTTCTCATTTCTCTAATAAAATTTCTACTATTTTTGACAAATAGGGAATTTCTTCTTCTCATCAAATAATTTCAGAAAATCTTGATATCAATGTAAATAAAACATCCAAATCTCACCATTTTTCTTTAAGTTCTTTAATATCTTCTTTTTCTATCGTCTTTCAATTTAATTTAAAAACTAAAGAAAAATATGTGGTAAAAATTTGTTCTAAAATATTTTTAATATTTCCAATATTTTCTTTGTTTACTTCTAAATAATCATCATTAATATTTTCTTTATTTATTTCAGAAGCAGGTCAGTTTAGAATATTTATTAAATTGTTTTTTGTACTATCAATGTTTTTATTAATATTATCTTTTCAATTTAAAAAATTATTTAATATATAAATTAAATTATCAATATATTCTTTTTTATATTTTCAACTCTCAGAAATATTTATTATTTCATCAAAAATTTTTAATAAATTTATAATTCACCTGATATTTTTTCATTCAATTAACTCCTTATTAAAATTTATTTTTTCAAAAAACTCTGATCAAAATTTTTTATTTATATTTATTGTATAAGTTACAAAATCATCATAAGATGATTTTGAGATTTTTTTATTTTTTACAAAAGTTTCTGTAAAGTTTTCATCAAATCATAAAAATTTTAGAAATAAATGTTTTTGTTTTTCCTGATTGGAAAGATTTTTTATATCAGTAAAGTTTTCTATGTCTTCAAAAAGTAATTCTATAAAAAGCCATTCTATATTTTTTAATCTTGAATTTTCTCAAAAGCATCATATTATATTTAAATTTTCTTCATCTAAAATTTTTCACTTTAATTTTTCTATTTCTTCTAAAAATTCTTTTGATGTATTTACTTCTAGTGAATAAATATTTTCTAATCAAATATTATAGTTTTTAATATATTCTAAACTTTGGATGTTATTTTTTATAGCAATTTTAGCTATTTCAATTCTTGCATTTTCATCTTTTATTTCATAATTTTTA
>CAZPIB010000057.1:0-4339 GCA_964586815.1 uncultured Candidatus Peribacteria bacterium
AAATTATTATGGGGTATTTAAAAAATATTTTATTAATTCATTCCCTATCCAAATATTTTTATTTGTATTAAAAAAATTATTATTTTATTTTATTTTTTTTGTATAATAGAAATAAAATTTCTTTTATTTTCAAATTCTCTATTTTCAATAATTAGAAATCAAGTTTGCTTAAATAAAAACTCTAATTCTTTTAAATCAAAGCAGTGATAATATCTTTTATAATCTCACATTTTGATTTTATAGTCCAAGCTTCCAAATTTATTTGTGCTTCATTTGATAGTAGATTCTAAATATTTCTCAAAATTGATTTCTGATTTTAAAGACCAATTAGTCATAAAAATTATTCAATTTTTATTTAATAAGTTGTAAGCTTTTCTTAAAACTTCTAATCTACTTTCTAAATCATCTAAATGATGAAAACTTGCTATAAAAAATATATAATCAAATTTATTTTTTATAGTGTCTAAATTTAACATATTTAAACTTAAAAACTCTTTTTTAGGAAAATTATTTCTTGCATTTTCAAGCATTTTTTCTGATAAATCCACTCAAATATAATTTATTTTTGAAATATCAAAAAAAGTAGAAAATTGTTCAAGTAGTCTAGCACTACCACATCAAATATCTAAAAAACTTTTTATTTTTGTCTCTTTTATATAATTAGAAATAAAATAATCTATTTCTTCCCATTTCATATTTTTTCTAGATTTTGAAAACTCTGTTGCTATTTTATCATAATCTACTTGCATATATTTTATTTAAAAAATTACATTTTTTCTGGCATTTCTATACCTAATAACTCAAAAGATTCCTTTAAAATTTTAGTAAACTCTAAAACTATGTTTAATCTTAAATTTTTTAAATCTTCATTTTTTTCACTAATTATATGAATTTTATTGTAAAAACTATTAAATAGTTTTGTTAACTCATAAGTATATCATACTAAAATATGAGGATAATTATTTTTGGTAGTTTCAATTAAAATATTTTTATATTCAAGTATTTTTTTAATTAAGTCTATTTCTTCATCTTTTTCTAAAATTGCAGTAAAATTATTTTTTATATAAATTGTTTTAGAGGATTTTTCCAAAATCCTAATTGCTCTAACATAAGCATATTGAATATATGGTCCACTGTTCCCTTCAAAACTCATAAATTCATCCCAGTCAAAAACAATATCACTTTCCCTATTTTTCTTTAAATAACCATATTTTATAGCTCAAATTCAAATAATTCTACTCAAGTTTTTAAGTTCTTTTTCACCTAAATCATCTCTTTTTTCTAAAATTATTTTTTTAGCTCTATTTTCTGCTTCATCTAATAAATTATCTAATTTTATTATTCTACCTTTTCTTGTAGACATTGCTCAGTCTTTCAAACTTATAAATCAATTATATGCATGAAATAATTTTTCTTTTTCTATAAATCAAGCTTTATCTGAAATATTAAATAATTGTCTAAAATGTAAATTTTGTCTTGAATCAGTAAAATATATAATTTTTTCTGGATTCCAATTTTGTTTTCTATATTTAAGTGCAGCTAAATCTGAAGCCAAATATCCATGGGTTCCATCTCTTTTTTGTAAAATACAGCTTGGAATTTTTGTTTTTTCTTCAAATACAACTCAAACAGAATTATCTTGATTTTCTGTAGCAACTCACTTTTTAATCAATTCTTTAACAATACACCTCATATTACAATCCAAATCTGGATAATTCTCCATTTTTGGTAAATTAAGTCATTCATAAAAACTTTCTCAAATATTATAATCTGTTTTAATATTCATTCTATTAAGTAATATATTCATTGTCAGAATACTTTCTTTTGTAAATTTTGCCCAATATTCTATAGATTTTTTATCTCAAGAAGAAAGTTTTTTAAATTCATTTCTAATTTTTTCTTCTAAATTTATATTTTTTTCTGTTTCTTTTGTTATTTTAATATACAATTCTAATAAATGCTCAATAGCATTTTGTTTTAATTTTTCTTCACTACCCCATTTTTTAAATGCAAGAATTAATTTACCAAATATTATTCCCCAATCTCAAATATGTGAATCTGAAATAACATTGTATCATAACTTTCTATAAATATTAATCATTACTTGACCAAGATTTGGTGTACACATATGGCCAATATGCATTGGTTTTCAAACATTTGCTCAAATATAATCTATAAAAATAATTTTTCATAATCTATCTGTTGACTCTATTTTAAATAAAGTGCTAGATTGAGATTTTTTTAAATATTCCAAAAATTGTTTAGTAAAAATACTTTTATCAATTTTTAAATTAATAAAAGCTCAATCACTCCTAGCAAATTTTATATCATCAATTTTTTCTAAAACTTCTATTAACTCTTCAGCTATTAAAACTGGATTTTTCTTTAATTCTCTAGATAATATCCCACAATTAAAAGCCAAATCTCACATTTCTTTCTTTGGTGGATTTGTTAATTTTATATCTTTTAACTCAATATTAAATTTATTTTTTATAGCTTTCAATATTTTTTGTTTTACTCCAAGGGAACTTGTTTCACTGTGCACCCCAAGAGTACTTATTTCACTGCGCATTTTTTAATATATTATTTTAATTTAAATTATTTTAAATTATTTTAAATTATTTATTTTATTTTATCTATTTTTATTAAAAAATAAAGAAAAAATTAATCAATTAAAAACAAATTTGTAAATAAGTAAATTATAAATATTATTTATAATAATAATGTAATAGTTTATTTATACAAAACTAAAGAAATGCTTGATTTAATAAAAAGAAATCAGAAATATTTTGAAGAATTAAATTATAAAAACAATAATTTAGCTTACAAAAAAGATATAATAAAAAGTATACAAAAATATAATATAACTGTATTATCTGGATTTAAACTTTTTTTTAGTTCTAATTTAATCAGTTATATAATTCTAAACAGCAATTTCAAATACAAATATTTGTACTTGAATAAAAATCTTGATCTAGAAAATCTTATCAAAAATTGAAATTCTATAGAATTTATACTATTACACTTAGACAAAAATATAAAAATCATTATTTTAGAAAACTTTGAATTAATTTTAGATTTAAAATCATTTTTCAATCATACTAATAAAAATAATATAAAAGTACTGTTTATAACAAATATACTAGATACTCTAGAATTTAAACAAAAAATAAAAGAAAAAAAAGAAATAAATTATATAACAATATTAGAAAATAAAGTTTATGATTTAAAAAAATACCAAATTATAAATAAACAAATGGAATTATTAAAAACAGAAAATTTAATAAATTCTGAAATAATTAAAAATTATAAGCTAAAAAATACTACTCTGTATAAGTATACTTTAATATTTTTAGCAAAATTAAATCAAAAATCATCTATCAGAGAAATTAATAGAAATTTAAATAAAAATATAAAAATCTCACTTATTACTATGATGGAGTATTTCAAGTACTCTGTAGAATCACAAATAATACATAAAATACAGAGCTTTGATTTTAAGAAAAATAAAGAAATTAAAACAAGAATAATATTTTATTTTTCTTCAATAAATTTTAGAAATAGTTTATATAACTTTGAATTATCTCAATGTATCTTAAAGAAAAATTTTCTATATAATCAGTTACAAAAAAATTGATATAAAATATATTCTTGATTAAACTGAAGTTACCAATTTGATTTTTATGGATATAAAACTCTTAATGGCTGATCTATTTCTAATTTAAATTTATTAAAAAGTAAAGAAATATTTATAGAAATAAAAACAATTTTTATTGATTTTTGTAAAACTACAGACAAAAAAGGAATAAAAATACAAATAAATAAATTATTAAAAGTGGAAGAAAAGATTATAAAATCAGAAAATAACTTAACCCAAACTTTTTCAAAATACCTTATTTTGGAAAATCCAAAAGAGTTATGAATAAAGAAATTAAACTATGAAAACTTAAAAATTATTAGTTTTGATGAATTACTTAAATCAATCTAACAAAAAAAATAAAATCCATTTTGGATTTTATTTTTTAGAAACTATGTAAAAATCTATGTGGGACTGTGCAATAAGGTGTATAAATAGCTTTTATTTTTTTAAGATTTAAATTCTTTATCATCATCTGAATCTACTTTTTCAATAATTCATTTAATAATTGCATTTATTTCATTATCATTTAACTCATTAAACTCTCATTCAGCATCTCTTAATTCTTTCTTCATAGCTTTTTTAAATTCATCACTAGTCAAATCTTTAATTGATTCTTTTGTAACTGCATTATAAATAGCATTAAAATCCTCACCATCTGTTCATTGACTTAAATCAGTAACATCCTTAAATAATTTATCT
>CAZPIB010000058.1:0-4289 GCA_964586815.1 uncultured Candidatus Peribacteria bacterium
TAATATTTTCCTTCGTGGGTCTCATGCTAATACTGGTGCTCATGCTGGAGTCTTTTCTTTGTACTTGCTTCGGACTTCTACTATCTCTTATAGGACTGTGGGCTTCCGTTGTGTAACCTTTTAATGTTTACTTGATGATTTTTTCTTAGGCTAGAGAAAAAAGAGACCGGTCTTGTGAACTAATAATATTATACTAAAGACCGGTCTCAAATATATTCACTGAAAATATAGGGAAATAATTTTTTTTGTATAAATTTTTTATGCAATATTAACCCCATTTTTCTTTAATCCAATCTTTTAATTCTAAAATATTTAAAATACTAATTTTAGTACTTATTTTTTGTCATTTTAGATTTATAAATATTTCTATATTTCAAGGTTTATGATTTATTAAAAATACTTTTAAATCAATTAAATCTTGTTTTTTAGCATTTTTTGGAATTTGAGTAGTATATTCAATTAATTCTTCTGAATTAATATTATCATCTTTAATTTCATTTAAGTCATTATTTTTAAATTTTTTTATATTTTTATCAAAAAGTCACATAGTTTTTGCTTGTTCTCTTACTTGTGTAATACTAGCTATTTGCATATCTCTTGGTTTAATTGATTTTCTAGCATATTCTAAATTTATATCCAGTATTCAATTTATAATCACAATTTTAAAAGTATCTATCTTTTCTTCATATTTTTCTACATCTTTTGCAAATAAAACAACCTCAAATTCATAATCATATCACTCACATTTCAAAAACATCATTGGTTTTGCTGTTTTTGTAAATATTTTTCTAAAATCTGTAATTACTCAAATAACCTGACAAACCTCCCCCTTATTATATAGTTTCTTTTTTTCTGGTTTTTTTTCTTTCTTATTTTTATCTCAAGATCACTTGTTTCACTGATTATTTTTTTTATATTTGTTTAGGTTTTCTTTTTTATCTAACTCTAAAAGCTCTTCAAAACTCATTTTTAACTTTTGTACTTTTTTACTTCTCTTGATACAGTATCTACCTAATCAATCAAGTGGATGACCTGAAACCCAGAATCATATCATTTCTCTTTCTCAAGCTAGTTTTTCCTCAAAAGTCATTAAATCTACTTCTTTTAGTTCAAGCTTTTCTTCAAAGGTATCAGAGTTATCAAATAATCCAATTTGATTTGTTGATTTTTTCTTTTCATCTTTTTTTGCAAACATAGTCATTTCAGGAATTGATTCAAGCATCTGTTTTCTTTTTCAAAGATTATCTAGAGCTCATGCTTTTATTAAAGCCTCTAAACTTCTTTTATTTATTACTTCCTTTCCACATAATTCTATAAATTCTTCTAGATCTTTAAATTTTCATCTTGCCTCCAATCTTGCTTCAATAATTCTGTCAATAGGTCAGTTTCAAAGTCATTTAATTGCTTTTAATCAAAATCTAATTGTCTTATCATCAATATATGTAAAATGTTTTAAAGATCCTTGAACATTTGGAGCTAAAACTGAAATTCATTTTAATTCACATTCCAAAACTTCCATTGTAATTCTTTCCATATTTTCTTCATCTGAAACCATTACAGAAGTCAAAAATTCTGATGGGTAATATGCTTTTAAAAATGCAGTTTGATATGAAATAAATGCATAACAAGCCCCATGAGATTTATTAAATGAATAATTAGCAGCTGGTTGAATCATTTCTTCATAAATATATTGAGTTACTTCTGGTTTATATCATCTAAATTTTTCTCCTTTTATTTTAAATTCTTTTTTCAAAGCTTCAACAACTTTAATTTTTTTCTTTCAAACTCATCTTCTTAAAATATCAGCTTCTCAAAGAGAAAAACCTGCCATATATTGAACTATAAACATAAGTTGTTCTTGATATACTGCAATACCATAAGTTACATCTAATATATTTTTTAAATCTTCCTCTAGCTTAAATTTTTGTTCTTCAATAATTTTATTAGAATATCATGCCTTTTTCATTATTTGGGTAAGATCATCTGTCATATATTTTATTTCTTCTCTACCATATTTTCTATCAATATAAGTTGGAATATATGCTATTGGTCCTGGCCTATAAAGAGAAACCATTGCAATTAAGTCATTAAATGAGTTTGGCTTTAAGTCTTTTAAATATTTTCTCATTCAATCAGATTCAAATTGAAAAACACCTGAAGTATCTCAATCAACAAAAACTTGTAAAACTTTTGGATCTTCCATATTTAAGTTTAAAACATCTACTTTTATTCACTTGAATTCTTCAACTATTTTCTGTGTTCTTTTTATAATACTTAAATTTCTAAGTCCTAAAAAATCCATTTTAAGTAAACCTAGATCTTCAAGTGGATAAGCTGAATATTGTGTAATAATAGTTTCTGAATCTTTTGGTGGATATTGCAAAGCAGTAAAATTTATCATACTTTCAGGTGCTATAATTACAGCACAGGCATGAACTCAAAGTTGCCTAACATTTCCTTCAATCTTTAATGCATTATCTATTATTTTTCTATATTTACTATTTGCATAAGCTTCTGCAAATTCTATTGAATCCTCTAGTGCTCATTTTAATTTTGTACCTGGTTTTTCAGGAATAGTTTTTACAAGTTCATTCATTTGTGTAAATGGTATTCCAAAAACCCTTCAAACATCTTTTACAGCAGCTCTAGCTGCAAAAGTCCCAAAAGTACAAACTCTTACTACTTTATCAGCTCCATATTTTCTGGTACAATAATCAACTACTTTATATAATTCTGTATCAGCAAAATCAGTATCTATATCAGGCATAGAAACTCTTGCTGGATTTAAAAATCTCTCAAAAAGTAAATCATAATCAAGAGGATTTAAATCTGTTATTCATGTTAAAAATGCCATAAGGCTTCAAGCAGCAGAACCTCTTCAAGGACCTACAGGAATATTTTGATTTCTTGCATATCTAATATAATCAGCAACTATTAAAAAATATCAATTAAATCACATTTCATGAACTACAACAAGTTCATATTCTAATCTTTCAATTTTATCTTGCCAATCTTTTGAATATTTAGAAAGAATTTCTTTTTTCTTATCAGTATAATAAGTAAGAGAAAGAGTTTTTAGTTCTTCTGGAAGAGTTTCAGTTAGTTTTTTGTTTAGATTTGGCTTATTAAGTTTTTTTATAAACTCAAAAATAGTTTTTTCATCAAGTCCAAATTTAAATCTCCAGTTTAATCATTTAAAAGATAAATATCTTAAATACCACTCACTAGAATCTAATTTTTTAGTATTTTCTTTTTCTAATTTAAGTGATTTTTCATAAGTTTTTTGATCTTGCTCTGGTAATTCAAAAATTGGTATCAAAATTCAACCAGTTTTTATTTCTATATTTATTTTATCAGCTATTTTTTTTGTATTTTCAAGTGCTTCTGGAATAAATCAAAAAGTGATTTGCATTTGCTCCTCAGAGTAAAATGAATAGTCTCAATTTATTAGAGTTGGTCTATCTGGATTTTCAAGTTCATGACCAGTTCCAAGAGCTTTAATTACATCTTGTGTAGTCTTGTCTTCTTTATTTATATAATATGTGTTTTGAGTAGCAACCACTGGGATATTATATTTTTCTGAAAGCCTTATTAATTCTTTTGTAACTATATCTTGTTTTGGAATATCTAAGTGATCTAGAAGTTCCAAATAAAAATCATCATGACCAAATACATTTTGATATTTTTTTATTCTATCAAAAATAATTTCATCTTCTTTTCCAGATAAAATATAAAAAGGAATTTCCCCTGAAATTGGTCAGGAAAGCGCTATAATTCTTAAATCTTTTTTTTCTTTCTTTAAATCTTCTATATCTTCAAATTTTATTTTTGCCTTTGTTCAAGGATTGTCTAAACTTGCTTTTGTAACAAGATTTATAATATTTTTATATCAATTTAAATCTTTAGCCAATAAAACTAATTTATGGTTAATTTTTGAATCCAAACTAGATTCAATATAAATTTCAGTTCCCAAGATAGGTTTTATTCATTCATGAATACAAGCTTTATAAAATTCATGACAACCATGAATATTTGAAGTATCAGTTAGGGCAACTGCTTCCATTTCTAATTCTTTAGCTTTTTTTACATAATCTATTGGTTTTGGTAATCATTCCAAAATAGAGTAGTGACTATGATTATGTAAGTGAACAAAACTCATTTACTTTTTATTTAGGATATTTATAAAATATATAAATATATTATATAAATAATATAAAAAAATGCTATAAAAAAAATAAAAATATTCATAAATTTAATTAAATTTCTGTCAAGTGGTTTATTTTTTATTT
>CAZPIB010000059.1:0-4266 GCA_964586815.1 uncultured Candidatus Peribacteria bacterium
AAGTGAAACAACTTCAAGAAACTGAGTAATTTGAAAATATGTAGTTACAAGTGATATATTTGATTATTTAGAAAAGGCTTCAGATATGAAGCCAAGCTGAGAAATTAGATTAGCAGATGCTTTTGAATTAATGAGACAAGAAAAAGATATTTACTGAGTAGAAGTAGAATGAAAAAGATATGATACTTGAAGTAAAATTGGTTTTTTAAAAGCCACAATAGACTATGGTTTAAAAAATCCAAAATTAAAAGATGAGTTAAGGAATTATATAAAAAATCTAAATTTATAATTATTTATGATAAAAATCAATATAGAAAAACTTTTATTTAGTAAAAAGTTTTTAGAATTAAAATATAAAACAAAATCTAGTCAAGCTATAAAAGAATTAAATAAAAGATATAATTCTGGGAAACTTGATTTTTTAAAAGTAGATGAAAATAAAGATATAGATAGAATAGAAAAATTTGTAGAAAAAAAAAAGAGAGATTTTGATAATATAGTAGTACTTTGAATTGGCTGAAGTGCATTATGAACAAGAGCTATTATGCAAGCAATTAAGTGAAAATATTATAATGAATTATCAAAAGAAAAAAGATTAGGTAATCCTAGATTATATATAATTGACAATGTAGATCCTGTTGAAATAGATTGAATATTAAATATTATAGACTTAGAAAAAACTATGTTTATAGTTATTTCTAAGTCATGAACTACCTTAGAAACAATTTCTCAATTTGTATTTTTTAAAAATTTAATTACAAAAAAGTGATTAAATTTACAAAAACATTTTACAATTATAGCTTGAGAAAAATCAAATTTTAAAAAAAAATATTTAGAAGAATGATATGAAATTTTTGATTTACCAGATGCTATTTGAGGTAGATTTTCTACATTTTCAAATGTTTGATTACTCCCACTTGCTTTTATTTGAATAAAAATTAGAGAGCTTTTAAGATGAGTAACTGAGGTTAAAAAAAGCCTTTTTTCTGATAATATTTTCGAAAATAATGCACTTTTAACTTCAATTATTCAATATCATACATATTATGAGTTATCTAAAAATATAACTGTTTTTTTTTCATATATAGCAAATTTTACTTCAATTTGAGAATGGTATAAACAAATGATTTGAGAAAGTCTTTGAAAATGAGGTATTTGAGTGACTCTTACTTCTGCTATTTGAGTAACAGATCAACATTCTCAACTTCAGTTGTATTATGATTGACCAAATGATAAACTTATAATATTTTTAGAATTAGAAGAATTTCCTATAGACTATAAAATATGAAATAATGATAATTTTACTTTTTGAACTTTGATGTGAGTTTCTAAAAACTGAACTGAAGAGTCTATTTCTAGTTATAATAAAATAAATTATACTATTAAAATAAAAAATTTAAGTGAAAGGTCAATTTGAGAACTCATACTTATGCTTGAAATGCAAACTGCTATTTTATGAGAATTTTATGGTTTTAATGCATTTGATCAACCAGGTGTTGAAATATGAAAAAATATTACAAGAAAAAAAATAAGAGACAATATTGGTATTATAGATGGTTTAGAATTATTAAATAATTAAACAATGCAAAACTTTATAGAAAATTATCTGAAAATAGATAATTATGAAATTAAATATTTCACTAACTGAAGAAATAATATTACAGCATTAGTTACAAAAGTAATTAATAATATTAAAATTATTATTCAAAAAGAAAGTATTAATTTTCCAGAAAATCAAAAATTTTTAATTAATGAATTGATAAAAAATTGAGAAAATATTAATTTAGCTTTAAACTATTGAAAAAAAAGATTTGTAGAATTTGAGTGAGCCTATTATCAAGTAATGAAATACATTGAATCAAAAACTTTTTCTGATAAAGAGTTTTCAGAAATAGTAGATGAAAATATAATAATTTCTTTATTTGAATATTTAGCTAATTTTCATAATATTTCAGAAAAAATTAATATCTCAGAAGAAAAAAAAGATATTTGAAAGACTTTTAAATCAGCAAATGAACTTTTTATAGAAGCAGAAGAATTAAATAAAAATAACTCAGAATTTAAAAAATATTTTCAAAAAATCATAGACTTAATACAAGGGTCTTTAGCCTCTTGTATTATTGAAACTTGAAAAAAAGACTTCTCTTCTTGAATAATTCATTGAGATTCAGCTTTTAAAAATTTTTTATTTGATAAAGAAGATAACTTAGCTATTTCATTGATTGATTATGAAAAAGTAGAATATAATAATTATTTATGGGATATAGCTGATTTAATTAGATCACTATTAAAAATAGATATTTTTGATGAAAATATTTGTAAAAATGCTGTAAATAAATATTTAGAAATTAGAAAAATTAATGAAGAAGAAAAAAACTATATAATTAAATATACTAAAACTTTGGTTTTTCACGTGATTTTACAATACTTTTTAGCATTAATTCCAGAATGAAGTGTTGAGAATAAAATTTGAGATACCTCTGATTCTATTAAAAAACTAGAAAGATGATTTTTAGAATTGAAAAAAATTGAAAATTGGGTAATATAAAAATATGAGATATTCTAGTCTTTCTATCAATTAATGTTAGTTGTATTTGAATTGTTTGTCTATCAAATATATTTAAATGTTTATATTCTTTTGTCATAATTATTTTTTAGTAATATTTTAATCTTTTTACCAGTTATTATATCATTTTTTTATTTATCTAAAAGTTGCACTTGATTTTTTAATCTTGATATTCCTCTTTTAAACTATTTTTATTATTAAAAATAACTCATCATAATTTTTTTGATAAATGGTTATTCATACTTTCAAAAATCTCTTCTCTAAGCAGTGGATTAACTTTAATATCAGCTCTTCTTATTTTATAATTCATTGGATCAAAACTAGCTGATTTGATGAAAAAATTTTCTTTTGAAGAATTAAGACATTCTTCACTACAAAAACCAAAATGTTTTTTATAATCCAAAGGATTACAAATAAGTCTTGCATTACAAGGAGAATATCTACAATTTTCACAATGGTCAGTTTTTTCTCAAGTATAACAACAAATTCAAATAGTTGTGTGTTTTTCTAGAGAACCTACTTTATCAGAAACTCTATCATCAAAAACATATAAGCTCCCTTCCCAGTTTCCATCATCATAAGTATTTATATATTTTACAACTCCTCAATCTAATTGATATGTATTTTTAAGTCCTGCTTTTTGTAACATAACTGTAGATTTTTCACATCTAATTCAACCTGTACAGTATGAAATAACTTTTTTGTCTCAGAATTGTTTTTTATATTCTTCTATTTGGTCTTCTAATTCTCTGAAAGTCAAAGTACTAGCAGGAATTGCATTTTTGAAATGTCATAATCTATATTCATGATCATTTCTCATATCTAAAACTATATAATCATCTATTTTTCAATTGTCTAAAATTTCTTTAAAATCTTGTATTTCCATTCTATTTCAAGCTTCTTCAATTTCTTCTCTTGTATACTTTTTTCATAAAACTACAATTTCATCTCTAACTTTTACTTTCATTTTTGGAAATTGGTGTCATTCAACTTTACAAGATTTAATTTCTAAATCTTCTGGATTTTTAAATAATTTATGATTATTTATATATAATTTATAAGCCATTATTTGCCCTTGATTACCTGTAACAGTAGCTGAAATTCACTCTGTACCAATATAAATTCTTCACTTCATTCCAATTCACTTAGTAAACCTTAAATGTTCTATAACTTCTTCTTTAGGATTTTCTACATCTACAAACTTATAAAAAGTAAGCAAAGTAAATTTTTCTTTTTTCTTTAACATAATATGTATTATTAATAAATAACTTGCAGGTTATAACTTTAAAATATTACAGCTTTTGTTGAGCTTAATTTTAGTAAATAGATTTTAGTTAATTTTATTAAAAAATCAAGACAATTTCTTTTATATAACATCACAATATATATTTTACTTGCTATCTAAAAAAATCTAAAAAGATTTGACTTTTATATATTTTAATATATAATTAAATTAATATTTTACTTTGGGATTTTAAAATTAATATTCTATTAATATGCATACATTTGAATTTAAAGGAAATAAAAACAATTGAATAATACTTGGTTGAATAAATTCATGAAAAGAATTTATAGCTAATGAAGTAGCTAAATTTTATTGAATTAAAAAAAAAGATATAATTCATTGAGATAAACTTAGAAGTGAATTGTTTAATAAATTAAGTTCTTCAGATAAAAAAAAATTTTTTCCAAAAATGTAT
>CAZPIB010000060.1:0-4070 GCA_964586815.1 uncultured Candidatus Peribacteria bacterium
GATGAGAAAAATGAATAGATGTTATTAATGATCTTTGAATAAATGAATATTTAAAACAAGAATTAAAAGAATCAAAATTTTTATATGAAAAGATATTACAACCAATTATTAAGGAATTATGAGATAGTAAAAATAAAATCATAGTTTGAGTTCAAATATTACCAGAATTACTATCTAAAGATATAATTTGAAAAGAATCTAATATTTGAATTATATGAGCATTAAGAACAAATGCACTAGATCTAAAAAATAGAGAATTTAATTATGCAAAAAATAATGAATGACAATATTTATATATTAAGAATTATATTAAAGAAAAAATTCAAATTAATAAATTACCAGAAATAGAACAAAATAACTTAAAAGAACTTTCAGAACAATTAAATATTCCTATTTCTAAATATTTATTACATTTATTAGCCAAAATAGAATATAATAAAATAATTGAAAAGCAACTAAAACAAAGTTGATTAAATAATTCAATTACAATAACAGATACTTCAAAGAATTTTGAAAATAAAATACATAAAATTTTAAGTTAGTAAATAAGGGTTAATGTAAAAAATATGTACTGAAAATCACCTTTTTTTATCTTAAATTTCTTTTATAAATCAATAAGGAAATAAATGAAATTAATCTATCATTCCTAAATCATCTATATATTTTAATTTGATCAGAAATTAATCAATTTAAGTATTCTAAATTATTATATAAATTTCTTTTGAAATCCAGATTCAATCTTATGTCTTTTTTCCTACACCCCAATAGTACTTGTCTCACAGCGCATTTTGGACAGTTTTTTTTACATATTATTAAATTAATTAATAATATGCTACACTTTTATTAGTATTAAAGCTAATTTTTATACTAAAAGTAGCACATTTATTTTACATTAACCCATTTTTTTTGATTTTTTTGCAAAAATTAAATATATATTTTACTTGCTATCTACAGATAGCAATTTAAATTTGCAAAATACAAAAAATATATTATATATATATAATATATATATTAATAAAAAATTGATATGCAATTTGATAATACTCCAGAATGGGATAATCTTAATAAAGATAAAGAAATATTAAAAGAAGAAGAAAAAAATCAATTAAGAAAAAAATTAAAAGAATTATTTAGTGATTATTTAAATTATTTAAATTCTAATTTACTAAATAGTAAAATGATTGAAAAAATTAAACTTGATAATATAAGTTTAAATAATTTATTTATAGAGGTAGTATTGGAAGATAATATTGAATGGAGAAAAGAATTACTATCCAAAATTTTTAAAAATTATAGCTTTGTTAGAGTATTGGAAAATAAACATGAAACAGAGATGTATATAAAAAACAATAGAGAGAAAATTTTTAAATGAGAATACTTGATAAGTGCTAACTTTTTAAAAAAAGATGAAAATTGAGATAGTATAGTTGATACTACTATGATTTTTCAAAAAAATAATATTTTTAGAGATTTAAAGGAAAAAGTAAAAGATTACATAAAATGATTACTACCATCTTCAGATTGAGTAAAAATATAATTAATTAAAACAGAAAAATGACTACAGAAATAAAAAAAGAAAAAAAGTTATGAAAATATTTTTGAATTATAAAAAACTATATATTTTTAGTTTTTTGAATAGTTTATTTTTGATATTATTTTTCACCAAAATATTTAGTTTTGGAAAATTATATAAAAGAACATGTTATTTTTTGAGAAATACTATTAAAATATTCTAATGCTATAATGGCTTTTTTCCTAGTTTTATGAATTATTTGAATTCTAAATAGAATATTACATATAATTTTAAAAAAAATTGTAAACAATACTAGTAATGATATAGATAATGTTTTTGTAGATTATTTAAATAGATTTATAAAATCCACACAATATTTTATTTGATTATATATTGCTACTAAATTTTTAATTATCCCTGAAGTTATTCAATCAAATATTAATCAAATTTTTAGTATAATATTTTTAGTAATTTTTCTTTATTTTATAACAAGCTTTATAAATGTAACATTTGAATCTGTCTTAATAAAAAAAACAAGATTTAAAACACTAAATAAAACCTTGTTATCATTTATTAAAAAAATAATAATTGTAGTGACTTGGGTTATTTGAATAATTACAATTCTTTCAAATCTTGGCTATAATGTAACAGCACTTATTACTTGAGCTTGAATTTGAGGTTTGGCTATTGCTCTAGCAGCACAACAAACCTTAAGTAATGTTTTTTGAGCAATAACTGTTTTAGTAACAAAGCCTTTCAAAATTTGAGATTTTGTTAAAATTGATAATCAAATATGAACAATAAAAGAAATATGAATTTCTCATCTTACAATGGTTGATAGAGAATGATATTATGTATTAATTCCAAATGAAAAATTAATTACAAATAATATAGAAAATCTTACAAAAAGAGAAACAAGAAGAACAGAGTTTAGTATATGAATAGAATATTCTACAACTTGAGAAAAAACAAAACAAGCAATTGAAATTATAGAAAAAATATTAGAAAAACATAAAAAAGAAAATGCTTTAACTACTTCTTGGGTAAATTTTGATACATTTTGAGATTTTTCTTTAAATATTAAAATAACTTACTTTTCTATAATAAATGATGATTTTCATACTTATCTAAAACAAAGAGAAATTATTAATTTAGAAATAAAAGAAGAGTTTGAAAAAGAGTCAATTAATATGGCTTTCCCAACTCAAGAAGTTATTATAAGAAAATAATAAAAAAATTAGTTTTTTATTATTTTTTCAATTTATTCATTTTCTTCTTTTTTATTTGCCAACCAAGATAAAATACCCTTAAATATCCATTTTAAAAAATGTAATTTTATTAGAATAATATAATAAATAAATTTATATAATATTAAAAATAAAAACACTATAAATAAGAATTCTGAATTTTCTCATAAAAAATTAATTATTTTTGAGTCAGAAAAAAAATTATAAATATTTTTTAACAAAATATTTATAAAATCTAAATTAGAGTTTTTGTTATTAATAATAATTGTTCAAAAAATTGATATAGTAATTCAAGTAAAAATACCTAAATAAAAAAATAAATATTTAAAATATCTTATTGCTAAAAAAAACAACAAAATTATTAGAAGAATAATAAATATAAATATATAGTCTGAATTCATAAAGTAAGTCAATTAATAATCCAAAACTATTTCAAAATCTATATTTCAAATATAGTTTCCTGCTGTAAATTCTATATTAGGAGTTTGTGCTGAGAGTTTTAAGTCTATAGTATATATATTTTTTTCTCCATTTATATTGAGTAGCCTTGGCTTAGAAAGTATAATTGTTCATCAGTAAGTAAGTGCCTGAATATTAGAAGTATATGGATATATATAAAATCCATATCAAGTATTTAGTAAACTACTCCAAGGATCTAATACAAATGGGGTAAATCTTAAATCTACTCTTCTTTTTATAAGTACATTAAATCATGCTCAAACTGTTTTTACCGTAACATTAATAATAGGTGAATCCGTTGTACTTAAATGATTTATTTTTCAAAAATTTATATTTCAAGTTGAAATAATTAATTCAGGCTCATCTATATAAAAAATAGTTTCTTGAGAAGTAGTATTTCATACAGCATCACTAATAGAAAATATATATTTATATTTTCAAAAACTAGGAAGAGATATAGTAAAAGTTGAAGTTTGATTAGTTAAGTTAGAGTTTATAACATATAAAGAAGAAATATTACTTCACCAAATATTTCAATTCCATTTGTATAATTTTAAGTCTGCTGAAAATGCATTTATTCAAGAGTGAGTATCATTATGACTTATAGTAATATCAAGATTTCTAGAAGGATATAAATCATTTTCATTTGGAAAAAAACTACTAATATTTGGTTCTACTAGATCTATAATATTTTCTCTTATAAAAAACCTTTCCATATAATTTCCCGCCAAATTAGAATGCCCCCAAAGTTTTGTTTGATTATATCATGCTCTATTTCAAAATAAAGAATTTGAGCTATAATTACCATGACCATTGTGACAATATCAGTAATTTCACTTATACTGTGTTGA
>CAZPIB010000061.1:0-4069 GCA_964586815.1 uncultured Candidatus Peribacteria bacterium
AAATTATTTGATTAAAAAATATTATGCTACAATTTCCTGATTTTGATGAAAAACAAATATTATTTATAGAAAGTTTTGATACTAAAAATATTAATTTTCAAAATGAAAACTTGATAATTAAAGAAAACTGAAAAATAAAAAATAAAGTAAGTATGTATAAAATATTTACTATCTTTTTGATTTGAGAAACTACAATTACAAGTGTATTAATTAGGAAATTCCAAGAATTTTGAGTAACTTTAATTTTACTAAAAAAGAATTTTTTACCTTATTTAGTTATTTGAAATGAAACTGAATGAAATTTTGTCTTAAAAAAAACAATATGAAAAAACAGAAGAGGAAATGCTAAATATAGCAAAAAATATCATTTTAATTAAAACAAATAATCAATTATCACTTCTTAAAAATATTAGAAATAAAGAGTGGTTTATAAAAAAAGATATAGAATCTGTTAAAGAAATAATATTAAAAATTCCAAAATCAGAAACATATGAAAATTTATTATGATATGAGTGAAATGTTGCAAAATTATTTTTTAAAAACTATTTTTGACCAATTCATTGGGAAAGAAGAGAACCTAGAACAAAAAGAGATATTCAAAACTTACTTTTAGATATTTGATATACATATTTATTTCACTTTATAGAAGCACTTTTGAGAATGTATCGATTTGATAATTATTATGGAGTGTATCATAGAACTTGGTATGCAAGAAAATCTTTAGCCCTTGATTTAATGGAGCCTTTTAGATGTATAATTGATAGAGAATTACTCAAAGCATATAATTTAAAACAAGTAAATCCTAAAGATTTTAAATTTCAAAATGGAGCTTATATTTTACCTTGGCAAAATTCAAAAAAATACTCAAGTATTTTTTTGAAAGCAATTATGAATAATAAAAAAGAAATGTTTTTCTTTATAAAAGATTATTATAAATATTTTATAAAAGGAAAAAGTGAATTTCCTAAATTTGAGATATAGTATTTTTTAATTTTAAAATTATGTTAATAGTAACTTATGATATTCATTGCAATAAAACAAGAGCCAAATTTTCTAGGTTATTAAAGAAGTTTTGAAGAATGCTTCAATATAGTGTGTATGAAATAAAAAATTCTCAGAGAATTTTAAATATTTTAAAAACAGAAATAGAATTTACTTTTGCTCCAAAATTTACCTGAGCAGATAGTATTTTGATAATTCCTATTTCAAAATCACATAGTGAAAAGGTTATTAGATACTGACAACCCGCAATGGAAGAGGAAGAAATTTTATTTCTTTAATTTCTTTAATTTTATTTTTCCTACTTCTAATAAGAATAAATATTTTTTTACTTACTATCCATAAAGAGACAAAAAAATTGACATTCTTCAATAATTAATTATATTTTAAAAAAATTATTTAATAAAAACAAATATGGAAAACACTTATGGAAAAACGTATATTCCTGTAAATAATATAGTTAACAGTAATTGAATAAAATACCCAAATGAAGTAAGAAATTTAATTTTACAAAATGTTGATAGTTTATCTACAGTTGATTCTAGACATGTAGCTTCTACTTATCCATTAAGAGAACATTTTTCTGAAATGGGTTTACATAAAAATAGAATTAAAGTAGAATTAGTTCATTTTATTGCTATGTCAGAAAGTGATGAATTTGAAGAGGTTCCTAAATTATCAGAAGATCAAAAATTTATATTATATAAATTAATTGAAGATTTTGATAAAGAAGAGGCTATAAAAGTTATTGAATATGATCATTTTTGAAGAAATTGAAAACTACCAACTGAACATGATGTGAAATCAGTTGAATATTACATACAAGAAAAACTAGATGAAATTTGATTATCAGATTACAAGACTTTTGTTCATATTTATTGTACTTCAGAAGATATAAATAATATTGCATATCATTCTATGTTAAGAGATGCTATGAATAATGTTATGCTACCAAAACTTAGATGAATTATTAGTAATTTTTCATGATTAGTTGAAAAATATAAGTCTGCTCCTATGATGTGAAGAACACACTGACAACCAGCTTCTCCAACAACTTTTTGAAAAGAAATTTCAGTATTTAATGATAGACTAGTTAACAATTTAAAAAGATTAGAAAAATTAACTTTAAATATAAAATTTAATTGACCAGTTTGAAATTATAATTCTCATACATTGGCAAAACCAGATGTAGACTGGACTGAATATTCTGAAAATTTAGCAAGTAGTTTTTGATTTGATATAGCATATCTTACAAATCAAAGATGACCTATGACAGAAAATGTTGCATTATTTCAAATAATACAAAATTTAAATACTACTTTACAAGATTTTTGTACAGATATATGGTTATATAATAGTGATTGAAGAGTTTTTCACAGAAAAGTAAAATGAGAAGTGTCATCTTCTGTTATGCCACAAAAAGTAAATCCTTGGTTTTTAGAAGAAGCAGAATGATTTTTAGTTATGGCAAATGATATGTTTAATACCTTCATTAGAAATAATGATAAATCTCGTATGCAAAGAGATATGACATGACATCCTCAAGAAAGAAATTATTTAGATGCTATGTGACAAACTTTAATAGCTTGGATAGATATTTTAGAATCATTAAGTAGAATAGATTTTGATTCTATGTTAAATGAAAAAGAATTAATGAATCATCCTGAAGTAGTGACTGAATGAATTCAAACAATTTTAAGAAGAGAAAAACAAGATAGTGCATATGAGATACTTATGGCAATTACTAAATGAGACAATATGTCATTACAATCATTAAAAGATTTTACTATATATTTATGACAAAATGTTTGAGAAAAAAATGAGCAATATTTGTTCTTGGATAATTTAGATGAAAAATTAAAAAATATAGTTAAAAATATTGTTTTAGATAAAGAAGTTGTTGATGATTTAAATAGTATTACACCAGTTTCATTTATTTGAATAGCTCCTCAACTTGCAGAAAAATGAAATGAAAGATTAGTATCTTTTATGAGAAATTTTGATAAAAAAGTGATTTTAACAACAAGAGATAGAGTTCAGGCAGTTTTATTTGATTTTGATAATACTCTTCAGCTTTGAGATAAAGAAGAATTAAAAGCAAGGCTATCTTCAATAAATAATGATTTAGAATTAAATATTCCTGATAAAGATATGGAGAAAGTATATATTCTTAGTTGTTTTAGAGAAATGAAAACTAAAATGATTGAGTTATCTGATAAAGAAATAACAGAAGAAGATATTCAAAGTTCAAACAATAAAGTAACATGAAATTTTGATAATAATTTTTATTTAGATGAATGAAGTAAAGAACTTATTGATCTATTAAATAAAAATAATATACTAGTTTGAATTATATCTACTAGGTGAAGACAATCATTATTAAGGCTTATAAATGATGTTTATAAAATTTGAAATAAAGTAGATATTATACTATCTAGAGATGATGTAGAAGAAAGAAAACCAAGTCCTGAGTGAATTAATAATGCTTTAGACAAATTAGATATTTTAACAGAAAATGTTTTTTATGTATGAGATAAATTTGATGAAGATATGAAAGCTGCAAAAAATGCAAATGTAACTCCTATTTATATAGAAAGAACAGATGAATGAATATCTATAGAAGATAAATGAGAGCTATTAACATTTAAAAATGTTAAAGAATTATATAATTATTTTTATTCTAAATTAATATAAAAACTTATGAAATTTTGATTAGCATGAGCTCCATCTTGTTGAAAATCTTCCGTTGTTGAAGAATTATCTAAAAGATGATATTGAGTATTTACTGAAGCAGCAACACAAATAATAGAACTAAGAATGTCTTCTTGAGAAAGCTTAGAATTAGTTTTATCTGATTCTGAGTTACTTCAACAACAAATTCATGGTAAAAAACTATTACAATTAAAAGAGGCTTGAAATAAAAATAGTAGTTTTTTTGATACTACAACAGTAGAAGATATAGCTCATAGGAAAGTTACTTGAATTGAAACTGAATCTATACAAAAAGTTATAGATGAAATAAGATATGATAAAATATTTTATATGGTTCATCCTTGAAGTGTTGAAAATA
>CAZPIB010000062.1:0-3955 GCA_964586815.1 uncultured Candidatus Peribacteria bacterium
AAAAAATGATATACTATATTTAGTTTACTGTAAAGACTTTACAGTAAAAACTTTACAGTAGTAATTTTATATTATGAATACTAGTTTTAAAATAGCCAAAAAGATAGAAGATTTATTTTTAAATAATGAAATTTTATGAGCTACAGAAATATCAAAGATACTTGAAATAAGTAGGACAATTGTTCATTTGGCTTTAAAAGATTTATTAAAAAATAAAAAAGTAAAAAAAATAGGGAAGTGAGCTCATGTAAAATATAAAAGTTTAATATTTCTGTCAACAGAGGATTTAAACCCTTTGAATAATTTAGAACAAAATTATAATCCAGATTTCAAAACTATAAAAACTTTAGAGGAATTATTCTATAAATTTTCTCCTGAATGAAAATTATTAGTGTGATTTGAATGAATAAAAAAATGGTGTTTAGAAAGAGATATGAATTTAGAAAATAAAATAGAAAATTTTATTAAAATAAAAAATCATATTGAAAACTTACAAAATTCTTTTGGTTTAATTTCAGCAAAAGAAGCTTTTTGAAAACATTTTAAAGATATTTATTTAGATGAAATATTTTATGCTGATCAATATAATTGGATGGAGTTTTGAAGGTGAAAACTAGCTGAAATGACTTTTTATGCAAAACAGTCACAAAATATAAAGCTTATTAATAAAGCTAATAATTTAATTCTTTTGAAATTAGAATGTATTATTAAACAATGAAATTTTGATGCAATTGCAATTACTCCTTGGAGTATAGATAGGAAAAATCAACTACTTTGACTATTAAAAGACAAATTAAAAGACTTAAATCTACCTTTTGTAAATATAATAAAGTATTATGAAAATAATATTCCAATTCCTCAAAAATCTTTAAAAACTAGAGAACAAAGGATTAGAAATGCAACAAATACTATTTTTGTAGAAGATAAAAATATTTCTAGCTATAAAAAAGTGTTTTTAATTGATGATTTTGTATGATCAGGTTCTACTTTAAATATAACTGCAAAAAAACTTAAAGAATTTTGAGTAAAAGAAATAACTTGATTTTCTTATGTTTGAAATCTTAATTTAAGCTATGAAGTAATTAATGAGGTTTAAGTAAATAATATATTTCTAATAAATTAAATGAATTTTTTTTATTGCATATTTTCATTTTTTATATAAAATCTTTTTGTTTAATTGATATTAAGAGAGTATTTTTATCTTTCTTAAAAATACTAAAAAAATTTATGATAATGACTGAAAAGGCAGTTTTAAATCAATATTATAGAAATAAATCTGCTAAATTATTGAAAAAATTAGGTATTAAATATAATGATATCTCATTTTATGTTCTTTGTTTTATACATAGATCAATAATAAATGAAAGACCTGATATAGCTCCTGAACACAATGAAAGATTAGAATTTTTATGAGATGCGGTTTTGGAATTAGTTATTACAGAAATTTTATATAAAGATTTTCCGAATAAAGCAGAATGAGAATTAACTGATATTAGATCAGCTCTTGTTAGATGAAAAAATTTGGCAATTGTTTCTAGAAAATTAAATTTTTCAGAATATTTACTTCTTTGAAAATGAGAAGAAAAAACATGATGAAGAGAAAATAATTATATTTTAGCAAATACTATTGAGTCATTTATTTGATCAATATATCTTGACTTAGGAATAAATGCTTCTACTAAATTTATTTTAGAACATATTTATTCTACTCTACCAAATATTTTAGAAAAAAATCTTACAAAAGATTATAAAACATTATTTCAAGAATTGTCTCAATCTGATTTTGAAATAACTCCTGAATATAAACTTGTAAAAGACAGTTGACCAGATCATGATAAACACTTTGAGATCTGAGCTTATATATGAAATAAACTTTTTTGAGTATGAGTATGATCTAGTAAGAAAAAAGCTCAAGAAAATGCAGCTAAAAAATCTTATTTAAAACTAATAAAATAAAAAAATGATAACTATTTGAATTGCTATAAAAATATTCTTAGAAATAATACTTTATTTAGTAATCTTTGATATAATTTTATCTTGGTTATCTTTAATGGGACTTAAATATAGACCAAAATTTTTATCACAAATAATTGATCCAATTTATTGAATTATAAATAAATATATTCCTACTACTTTTTGAGTATTCAAATTTGATGCATTAATTACTATATTGATAATTTTTTTACTACAAGCTTTACTTGTTATGAGTATTCCTTGATTATCACAAGAACTTACAAAACTAACAAACTCATTTTAAAATGAAAAAAAAATCTATAGATTATAAATTATTTTTTGCAAGCTTAATACTTGTTGTTTTTTGAATGATTATGATTTCATCAGTTTCTGTTTACTCATCATTTAAATTAACAAGCTTATTTGTAGAAAAATGATTAATTGAAGAAACTTATAATTATTTTTATGTTATAAGAAATATAGCTCATGTCTTTATATGACTTACTGCTTTAGCAATTGTTTCAAAAATTCATTATAAATTTTTTGAAAAACATATAAAAATTATAGCTTGAATTGTATTATTTCTACTTGTTTTTGTTTTATTAAAATGAATAACAATAAAATGAGCAACTTGATGGATTAGTATTCCAGGACTTCCATTTACTATTCAGCCTACAGAATTTTTAAAATTTTGACTTATATTATTTCTAGCTTATTTTTTTAAAAAATATAGAAAAAATCTTTCAGATTTTAAAAAAGGATTTTTACCTTTTCTTTGAATAATTTGAATAATTGTAGTGTTAGTATGATTGCAACCAGATTTTGGTACACTTATGGTTATTTTGCCTGTTTCAATAATAATGTATTTTGTTACATGAGCTAATATTAAAAATCTACTTATATTTTGACTACTTTGAGTATTTTTAATAGTATCAGTTTATTTTTATTGAGATTATGATAAGCAAACAGGTAAAAACCTTAATAAATTAGGGTATATAACAAAAAGAATTGATAATTTTCTAGAAGATAATAAAACAGCTATAGCAAATAAAACTATTAATTATCAAACAAAACAAGGCTTAATTGCTATTTGAAGTTGAGGTTTTACTTGATTATGATTTTGAAATTCTATTCAAAAATTTGGATATCTTCCAGAGGTCCAAGGAGATTTTATATTTTCAGTAATTGTAGAGGAATTAGGTTTTATAGGAGCATTTATTCTTCTTAATATTTATCTTTTTATAGTTTATAGATGATTTTATATTGCTTCTCGAGTAGATGATTTATTTGCAAAATATTCAGCTATTTGAATTAGTTCCTGGATATTAATCCAAGCATTTATAAATATTTGAGTAAATTTAAATATTGTACCACTCACCTGAATAACTCTTCCATTTATCTCTTATTGATGATCTAGTTTATTATCTCTTGCAATTGCTATTTGATTTTTATTAAATATTTCAAGATATATTGAAGAAAAACCAAAATATAGTAGGGCAAATAAAAGAATTTTAGGATTATAAAAAATACTGATTTAGTATAAATCAGTATTTTTTATAATATATTTTTTATTTTTTCATATTTTTAATAATTCTTTTAACTTCTTCTGCCGCTATTTCTTTAGAACCAAGTCCAACAGCAAGAGCAAAGGCAACTGCAATAGCTCATAGAGTTAAAGTAAATGCTTGATTAATTATATCTCAGCCTATTTGCATTTGATTTAATCACATAAAACCAGTTAGTATAATAATTGCAACTTTTGCAATTAGAGGTAAAATTTTTGATTTTGATGTTGATTTAATCATATCTGAAACCAAATTAGCAATATATATACCAATACCAAGAATTATTATTCATATTAATATATTAGTAGTAAAAGCTATAATATTATTTACTATATCTGATATTTGAGTTAAACCTATAGAGTTAGCAGACTCTATTCAAGCAAGTAGTAAAATATAAACAAAAACTATTGTTCCAACTATTACTGAAGGACTTGTTT
>CAZPIB010000063.1:0-3916 GCA_964586815.1 uncultured Candidatus Peribacteria bacterium
GTAAATTTTAGTCCATGTTGAAAATATATAGTTAGTGGATGAAGTGATTGAAAAGTAATCTTATATAATATAGAAACTTGAAAAGAAGAAATAATATATCAGTATTCAAATGAGGTATATTCAGTAAATTTTAGTCCATGTTGAAAATATATAGTTAGTGGATGAAGTGATTGAAAAGCAATCTTATATAATATAGAAACTTGACAAAAAGAAATAATATATGAGTATTGAAAGGCAATATACTCATTAAATATTAGTGCATGTTGAAAATATTTGTTTATTGGATGAGAAAAATGCAAAATAGTAACTCTTGAATTTAATGAGAAAGGATAAAATATTAGGTTAAAATAAAAATATGATTAATGAAATAAATAATACATCTCCAGAATTTAATAATGGGAAATTTGAACCTTGGATAAAATATTATTCAAGGAGTTTTGGTATTGATATTATTTTTGATAATAATTTAAAACATCCTGCTTGAATTAATACAAGTAATTTAAAAGAGCCAAAAATTTATTTGAATATGAAAATGATAAAAAAAGAAATGAATTTTTCTGATAATGAGATTTTTTTTATATTATTTCATGAACTAGAACACTTAAAAGAAGATATTGAATTAAGAAAAACTAAAGACTGACAAGAAATATATGAAAGAAGAAATAAAAAATCAGAAGAAAAATGACTTTCATATGATACTATGGAAAATCTTTTGAGAGATATTTATGTAAATAAGCAAGTTATTCATCCTAAAAATGTTCCTGTATTAATTGATACATTAAAAGATATTTATAAAAATAATCTATTTAAAGAAAATAATTTTTTAAATTTTCCAAGGCATTTACAGTTCATCTATACTATTTTTAGAGAAGAAATGATAAAAAATGAAAAATGTATTATAGAAGATGATATTAGAAATATTATAACTAGACTTAAAAGAAATAATTCATTAGAGCAATCTACAAATTGAAGCTTATGAGATAGACTTGAAAATATGTGGGAAAGAATTGAACCAACTTATGAAAAATTATTAAATGAAGATAGAAAAAAGCAACAAGAAGAACAAAAAAAGCAACAGCAAAATTGAAAAGAAAATAAAGATTGAGAAGAAAATAAAGACTCACAAAATTGAGAAACAGAAAATCAAGAAGAAAATAAACAAAATCAAGAAAAACAAGATTGAGAATCTTGAAAATCAGAAGATTGAGAAAAAAATAATCAAGAGTGAGATAATAATCAAGAGTGAGAAACTTGAGAAAATAATAATCAAGAGTGAGATAATCAAAGTTGAGAACAAAAAGATTCCTTTGATGATTTATATAAAAAATATGATGGCTTACCACATATTATTGAAGATAATATAGACCAAGAAGAATTTAAAGAAAAATTAGAAGAAATAATACAAGAGCAAATAAAAAATGAAAAACCAAAAACAAGAGAAGAGTTAGAATTAGAGCAAAGAGTTAAAAGTATATTATCTTGAGAATATAGTGATAAAAAATTTGAAGAATTGAAAAGAAAACTACAAAATTATGAAGAATATTATAAACAATTAAAAAAAATAAAAGATCCAGAGACTGGCAAATTTATTATTGATGAAATTTCTGAATTATTTAAACAAATAAAATCAAAAAGACAAAAACCAAGATTTGTATCAAAATGACCTGTAGATATAGAAATCTGAGTAAGATTAGATCCTTTATCTATTGCTGAATGAATAGCTCAAATAAAATCATGAAATCTTGATCCAGAAATGTTTGAAGAAGATATCACAATAGAAAGAGAAAAAGAATTTGTATGAAAATTTGATGTAACTATTATATCTGATTGATCAGGAAGTATGAAATGAGAAAAAAATACTGAACAAAAAAAAGCAGTTTTACTTATATTTGAAGCACTGAAAAAAATAAATGATAAACTTCATTATGAGAAAAAAAATATGCTTAATACTCTTGAGATTACTACAAGATGAATTATTTTTAAATGATGAAGTGATATAGAAGAATTAAAAGAAGAATCAAAATTATTTAGTGATAAAGATAGATTACAATTATTTGAATGACTTAATTATTATTATTGATGAACAACAAATGATTATGATTCTTTAGAAAAAGTATATGATGATTTTTTACAAAAAGACAGTAAATACAAAAAATCTATAAAAACTTGAAAAATAAAAAATATAGTTTTTGTAATGACTGACTGAAAATCTTCTAGTAAAAATGAATTAAAAGAAAATATTTCTAGACTTAGAAAAGAGTGAGTAATTGTTTATTGAATATGAATTACAAACTGATGATGAGCTGTTCTAGAAAACTATAAGTGAGATAATAAAGAATTATGATTTTGACAAGTATGTGAAAAAGCTGAAAATTTAGCTAAAACTTTAAAAAATATTTTGAAAGATCATTTAGAAAAGATATAATTTTTTTATATCTTTTTTTTGTAAAAATATTTTTGAAATTAATTATATTTTAGATAAAATATTATTTTTTAATGAAAGATTTATGAAATATATAAAACCATATACTGTCAAAAAAGAAGTATCTGTTAAAAAAATACTGATATCTACCTATTTTTTATCTATTTACCTTAAAGTTTATGAAAATTCTATTCCTACTACCACCATCAGAATGAAAAAATTCTGAAAATCAATATAAAAAAGAAGAGCTTTCTTTTATTTTTGAGAAACCTAAAAATATTGCAGAAAATGTAACAGAAAAAGATCTAAAATGTAGTTGAGGTAGATTTCTAGAATGACTTGAATTAAATAAAAATATTTGAAAAACTGAAACTATAGAAGCTTTAAAAAGATATTCTGGAGTAATGTTTAATGTAATAAATTATTCTTGAATGAATAAAAAATGACAAAAGTTTTTTGAAGAAAAATTTTTGATTTTTTCTGGTATGTATTGAATTGTAAAGCCACTTGATAAAATAAGGAATTACAAACTTCCAATTGAAAGTAAGTGATTACTTGATTTTTGGGGAACTAAAATTATTGAAGAAATAAATAATTTAAAACCTGATTTTGTTGTAAATCTATTACCAATTAGTTATTCTAAGTTAATTTTTTGAAAAAATAAAAAAGATGAAGTTATTTTTAATAAAATTAGAAATTTTAAAATTATAAATATTAATTTTTTAAAAGAAAATTGAGATAAAGTTTCCCACTGAGTTAAAAAAATAAAATGAGAATGGATTAAAAATATTTGTGAAAATAATACTATAGATTATAGTGATTTTTGATTAAATACTTTAGATAATTTAGAGTGGAAAAATGATGTAAATATTTTAATTGATTAATATTGAATAAACAAGCTATGAATACAATTACACAATATTTAATTTTTTTTTAATAATAATTTGACTTGTTTAGTCAGCTATAATAAAACAAAAAATAATAAAAATT
Organism: uncultured Candidatus Peribacteria bacterium; assembly: GCA_964586815.1. Classification (GTDB taxonomy): domain Bacteria; phylum Patescibacteriota; class Gracilibacteria; order BD1-5; family UBA6164; genus CAWUJK01. The sequence goes on from CAZPIB010000063.1 coordinate 3,413, forward strand.
TGTGATGAAAAAATTACTAAATTTACTATTTTTTCAGAGGGTTTTAACCCTTTGAAAATAACAATTAGACTTGATAAATTAGACCATTTTGAAATATTCAGCTAGTTAAAACTAGCTGCTGACCAGCTGATAATAATTATTAATAAATTTTATGAACCAAGAAATAAAAAATAAAATAATAAAAGTTTGCAATGAAAAAATAGCAAAAAAGTGAGAAAATGTTTGATTATCTTTTTATGCTTTTTTTGAGAATAAAAATACTAATCCAGAATTATTAATGGAAGTTGCAACGTGGTGGATTGAAGAAGAAAAATTAGACCATTTTGAAAAAGCCATTAAAATAAAAGAGTTGATAATTAATACTTAATAATAAAAACTCAAAAATGTGTAGTAAAACAAATGCTCTTGGGATAAAAACACTAATAGTAATAGCTAATCCTAGCAAAGAAAGTATGCCTATTCTAAAAAATGTGAAGAGTTTGAAATTCTTGACTTGTATGAAAT
>CAZPIB010000064.1:0-3550 GCA_964586815.1 uncultured Candidatus Peribacteria bacterium
TGATGATTTTATTTGTAAAGACCCAATAGTATCAGGTGCAATTTTATCTCAAGTAATTGATCAATCTCTAATAAATTCTAAATTGATATATCCCTCACTACTAATAATTTTTGTTAAAACTTCTCAAAAATCACCAATTTTAGCTGATCAAGCTGTTGTCATATTATTTACAATATTTCTTACATCAGATACATTTGTTGCAAAAGCTCAAGTTGTAAGTGAGATAAGTATAATTATACTTATAATTATTTTATTTCTTTTTTTCATTTGTTTTTACTTTATTATATAAAATATAGATTCTTTTGTATCATCTATAAAAAACTTTTCTCATCACAGTGTGAAGTCTGAAGCATTTGATGTTTCAGAATTATTTCAATCAATAATATTTCTATCCATTATTCTTGTAGAATCATTTATGAAAAAGTCTTTATTATTTATAACTGATATATCTTCTGCCTCAGTTATTATCTCAAAAGAAATTCAATCAAATTCTTGTACTCCAAAATATTTACTGTATCATTTTCAATGAAGTTTTTTATCTGATAAACAATAATAAACTCAGGAAAAATCTATAAATCATCAATGTAATCACTTAGCCTTTCATCAAAGATTATATCAATATCAAGTAGCACATCTATAACTTCAATTAATAATCCTAACATTTTCATTTTTATTTGATGACCAATCTAGTTTAAAAACTCAATATAATTGATCATAATAATAACCTTTAAAATAATTATTTATTATTGATGAATTATTTCTATAATTTACATAATATGCTCAGGAATTACTTTTTATATCTATTCATCTTATATTATTATTAATATGTTCATTAATTTGTAATTTTACAAAGCTATTAGCAAAAACTGTTCAAGCTCATATTCAAATAATTAAGACTAAAAATAGTATTAAATATTTCTGAAATTTAATAATTCTTTTTATTTTTTGTTTATTCATATATTTACATATTAATATTAAAATATAAATTAAGTATACTTTATGTATTAATTATTTGCAAATTTTATAAAAATTTACCTTTATTTTTTTAAAATTTACTGACCTTCTCAAAAATTATCTTTTAAAAAGCCATTTTTATACTTTAATGTTTTCTATAATCCTAACAAATTTTTAGTAAAAACTTCATTTTTTCTCCAATTTTTTCTTACTTTTACTCTAAGAGCCAAAAATACTTTTTTATCAAAAATTTGCTCTAGTTCAATTCTGGCTTCTTTTCAAATTTCTTTAATAAGACTTCATCATTTTCAAATAACTATGTATTTTTGTGAGTCTGTATCTGTATAAATATAAGCTACTAATTTCAATAAATCTTTTCATTTAAGTGTTTTTTCTTCCGAAATTTCTTCAACTCAAACATAAATAGAATGTGGTAATTCCTCTTTTGTATGAAGGAAAACTTTTTCTCTAATTATTTCTGAGATTCTAAAAAACATATCTTGTTTTGTATAGATATTAGTTGGAAATAAAAGTGGTCAGTCTGGAATATTTTGTTTTATTTTATTAAGAAGATTATCAAAACCTTCTTTTGTAGTTGAACTTATTTTTAAAGTCTCTTCTGATTCTGGAATAGTTATTTTTGGTTTTAAGTCTAATTTTGTATAAACTTTTAATATTGGAGTTTTTACTTCTGATATAAGTTCTTTTATGTATTTTTCTTCTTCTCAGCCTGATCTAGAACTATCAATAAAATATAAAATCAAATCTGATTCTTCCAGTGATCTAATTGCTACTTTATTTATTTTTTCATTAAATTCTTTATTTGATTTATGAATTCACGGAGTATCAAAAAATATAATTTGAGAGTCAGTATCATTAAAAATTGCCAAAATTCTTTTTCTTGTTGTTTGAGGAATATTTGAAGTAATACTTACTTTTTCTCAAAGTAGAGAATTTATAAAAGTAGATTTTCAAGCATTTGGTCTACCAATTATAGCTACATATCATACTTTTTTTATTGTAGATAAATCATCTGTTGAATCTAAAATATTTTGTAAATCTAATTCTTGCATCCCAAGGGCACTTGTTTCACTGCGCATATTTTTTTATTTAATAATATAAAAATTTTTTTAGATATTTTTCTATCTCTTATTCCTTTTTCTCCTCACATCTCTCTTTCTATTTGCAACAGCTGGTCTCTTCCCTCATTCTCTCATAGTTCTTCTATTTCTACTATTTTGTGTTTTTTTAATTGGTTTAGCATTTTTATCTATTTCTAAAACAAATGGATGTTCTGTTTCAACTTCTATTTGCTTTCCTATTAATTTTTGAACATCTTTTAAGAAAAAATATTCTTCTTGGTCACAAAATGTAATTGCAAGTCAGCTGTTTCCTGCTCTACCTGTTCTACCAATTCTATGAACATAAGTTTCTGGTTCATTTGAAAGGTCATAGTTTATTACATAAGAAAGCTCATCAATATCTATTCATCTTGCTGCAATATCTGTTGCAATTAAAACTTTTGTTTCTCCTGATTTGAAATTTGTTAAAGCTCTTTGTCTTGCATTTTGAGATTTATTTCAGTGAATTGCTTGAGCTATAATTCATAACTTTTCTAGTTGTTTTACAACTTTGTCTGCTCAATGTTTTGTTCTTGTAAAAACTAAAACTTGATCCATTTTGTCATCATTTAAAATATCTATTAAAAGGTTTATTTTATGTCATTTTGAAACAAAATAAACTTTCTGCTTAACTTTATCAGCTGTACTTGAAACTGGTGTTACTTCTACTTTTATTGGATTTTTTAGGATAGTATCAGCTAATTTATCTATTTCTTTTGGCATAGTTGCTGAGAAAAATAGAGTTTGTTTTTTTGTTGGCAGCTGCTTTAAAACTTTTTTTACATCATTTATAAATCACATATCAAGCATTCTATCTGCTTCATCTAAAATAAAAACTTCAATATGCCTTAAGTCTATATATCATTGTTGCATTAAATCTAGTAACCTTCAAGGAGTTGCAATTAAAATATCTACTCCTGACTTTAATTTTCTCACTTGAGATGCTTGTTTTACTCAACCAAAAATAACCATATTTTTTATATCAAGCCCTTCAGAATATTCAGTAAAATTTTCTTCTATCTGAATAGCAAGTTCTCTAGTTGGAGTTAAAACTAAAGTTTTTATAGTTCTTCACCTATTTTCTAGCTTTCTTTCTATAGTCAAAAGTTGCAAAGTTGGAATAGCAAAAGCTGCTGTTTTACCTGTTCAAGTTTGGGCTGCTCAAAGTAAATCTCTCCCATTTAAAATATAAGGAATTGCTTTTTCTTGTATTGGTGTAGGGTTTGTATATCACTTTTTTTCAAGTGCTTTAAGTATTGGTTTTATTAAATTTAGGTCTTTAAATTCTATCATTTTTTTATTTTTTAAATGTTAATATAAATTTATAAATATCTTCAAAATCAAAATCAAATTCTTCATTTAATACTGGTTTTAAATCTGTTTGTATTTGTTTTACAAGTAGTTTATAATTTTCTTCTAAAGTATATCTAAAATCTACTTCTTTCAATTTTAAATTTACTAATTTTTTAAATTCT
>CAZPIB010000065.1:0-3437 GCA_964586815.1 uncultured Candidatus Peribacteria bacterium
ATTATTTCTTCAGTTAGTAAAATATTTAATATCATAATTATTTATTTTCAGATAATTTTTTATAAAATTATTCATTGTTTTTTTCAATTAATTATTATTTTCTAACATTTCAATTCTTCATATACTTTGAATTAATTTTTCTCTTGTTATTTTTTTTCATACCTCTACTCATGGTTGATCAAAAGCATTAAATCCATAGAATTCTCATAAAATAGCAGTTTGCATTTCAAACATTAATATTAATTCTCAAATAGCTTTTTCTTTTAAATTTTTAATTTTTATTGTATAATTTAATTTATTATAACTAGATATAGATTCTTCTGTTGCATATTTTTCAGTTTTTAATAAATGTGAAAATGTGAAATTTTCATTACAACATATATTATAATCAATTCAAAAATCTTCAACCTCAAGAAAAATAATTAATTTATCATTTGGTCAATCATAATACAATTGTAGTTGAGAATGCTGATCTGTAACTCAAATTGCTGTTGTAGTAGTTACTCAAACTCATCATTTTCAAAGACTTTCTCAAATCATTTGTTTATACCATTCTCCTATAAAAAATAAATTTCATGCATATGGAAAAAATACTGTTATGTTTTTTGAAAGTTCATAATACGTGTGATATTGTATTATAGATGTCAAAAGTGCATTATTTTCAAATATATTTTCTGATAAAAATTTACTTTTTGATTCAGTTACTCATTTTATAATTTCTCTTATATTTATTCATGCAAAAGCAAGGGGTAATAATCAAACATCTGTAAAAGCTGAAAATCTACCTCATATTCATTTAGGTATATCAAAAACTTCATATCAATATTTTAAACTATTTTTTTTAAAGTTAGAATCTTCTCAAGTAATAACAGTAAAATGATTTTTAATATCTATATTTTTACTTTTTAATAATTTTTTAAAAAAAGTAAATTGAGATAGAGTTTCTATTGTTCAACCAGACTTAGATATAACAATAAATAATGTTTTTTCTAAGTCTATAATATTTATTATATCTTGTATCTCAGTTGGGTCAATATTATCTATAATATAAAGTCTTGGATTACCTTGTCTTTTTTCTTTAGATAATTCATTATAATATTTTCATTTTATTGCTTGAATTATTGCTCTTGTTCATAATGTACTTCATCATATTCATAATACTACAATACTATCAAAAAGTTTCTTTTTTTCTTTTACAAATTTTTCAATTTTATCTATATTATTATTTTTATCTACATCTAAAAAATCAAGTTTTCAAGTTTTATATTTTTCATTTACTAATTTTATTACTTTTTTAGATTTTATCTTATATTTTAGTTCTAAAAACTTTTTTGTAAATAAAAGTTTATCAATATTAATTTTTATCATAAATTGATTTTATCAAGGAGCTAAAGACTATTGTTATTTGAATAAATCAAGGGGCTAAAGACCCTTGTTATTTGAATAAATATCATTTTAAAAAATTTTACAACAAGGGTCTTTAGCCCCTTGATTTATTTATAAATTTAGCCCCTTGTATTATTTATAAATTCAATATTAATCTAAATTTAGATTTTTTAAATATTCTACCAATTCTTCTTTAACTTCATCATTTTTTAGTCAATAAGCAATAGTAGCTTTTAAAAAACCTATTTTACTCCCAGTATCATACCTATTTCATTTTATATTTACTCAATAAATATCTTTTTTTTGTCTCATAAGCTCAAAAGCATCTGCTAATCTTACTTCTCCACTAGCTTTCATATTTGAAGCTTCTTCCAAATAATTAAAAATTTCAGAAGTCACAACATATTTTCAAATAACTCAATTTCTTGATTTTGTTTCTGATAAATTTGGTTTTTCTAGGAATTTATCTACTTTTAAAGCATTTCAATCTGATGTACTAGATTCTATAATTCAATAATTAGAAACTTCATTTTCTCAAACTGTAATTGTTGCAATTACAGGTGTATTTTTTCTATTAAAAACTTTAATTAATTGTTCTGCTCAAGATTCTTCTCAATCAATTAAATCATCTCAAAATAAAATTAAAAAAGGTTCATCTCAAATAAAAGGTTTTGCTCTTAATATAGCATCTCCATCTCCTCTTGGATAAGATTATCTTAAATAAGTTATATTTGCCATACTATTTAGGGTTTTAACTTTTTCTAATAATTTAAACTTATTGTTGTTTTCTAAACTTTTTTCAAGTTCATAATTAGAATCAAAATGATCTTCAATTGCCCTTTTATTTCTTCAAGTAATTATAATTATATCTTCACATCCTGCCATTACTGCCTCCTCTACCAAATATTGCATTACAGGCTTATCTATAATTGGAAACATTTCTTTTGGTAAAGCTTTTGTTGCAGGTAAAAATCTTGTACCAAAACCAGCAGCTGGAATTACACATTTTTTTATTTTTTTCATAACTTTTTATTTAGTAAATAATTCTAAAGTTTTATTATTTTGTAGATGAAAATATTTTCAATTATAAAAATAGGCTTTTACTTTTGCTTTTTTTACAAAATCTGGAAAAAAATCTTTTTCAATTTTTAAATTTTCAATAGTGTTTGGAATTTTAGAAGAATCTATTAGATAAATTCAAGCATTTATTAAAAATGAAATATCTTCTTTTATTTTTGGCTTTTCTATAAATTTTACAATATTATTTCACTCAAGCTTGATATTTCAATATCAATTTGAAATATCAATAGTAGTTATGATTATTGATAAATCAGAATTATTTATATTATGATAATGTATAAAATCAGTTAAATTAAGTGGGTAAAAATAATTATCACCTAGTATTGTTAAAATTTTATTTGTTTCAAGTAATTTTTTAGCCTTTGATATAACTTTTAAACTTAAATCATTCTCATTTACTTCTAAAAATTCTATTTCTATTCAAAATATTTTAGAATCAATAAATTTAATTATTTCTTCTTTTTTATATCAAATTGCAATAATAACTTTATTTACTTTTGCCTCTCTTAAATTTTCTAAATGTTTTTCAATTAATGTTTTTCAATCTACCTTAATTAAGACTTTTGGAATATTTATAGGATAACCTCAAGTATTCCATTTTTTTTCATGAGCTAATATTACAGCTCAAACATCTTGTTTTAATTTTAATCATTCTCTAATTAAATTATCAATAATATGACTTCTATTTCTAAAATTTATCTTATCAATTTTATTATCAACCTGTTTAAGTAAATCCTTATCAATAGAAATTGTTATTTTATCTTTTATAGTCATACTTTATAAGTTAGTATTATATAATTTCCATATAATATAATAAATAAATAAATAAATACAAGTTTTTATAATCAAAAATATAAAATATAATATTTTTTATCATACTTTGTAGTACTAAATACTTTACTGGTTTCTTTTAAGGAAAAGACTAATTATAAAAAATATTATTAAAATTAATACTATTGTTGCTCAAGAGG
>CAZPIB010000066.1:0-3313 GCA_964586815.1 uncultured Candidatus Peribacteria bacterium
TTAAAAAAAGTCAAGACTAAATAATTGCTTGACTTTTTTTTATGTGCTATAATTTATTAAAATAATATTAAAAATAAATATGGATACTTTTACAGGACCACATTCATGAGAATTAGATACTTCTGGTAATAATGATCAACCTAATCTATCAGAAGCTATATCTCAACCTGTTATAACTTCAACTCAAGAAGCACTTTTAAAACTTAAGTCAAAAATTACTTGAGGTAATTTAGATACTATTTGAGTTTCAAGGAGTGATGCTTTGGATTTTTGAAAAGAAGTACTTAGTATACCAACTCCTTTTGATGTACAAGATTTTAATAATAAAATAAAAGAATATCAAAAAAGTAATTGAATCTGAGTTGATTGAATTATTGGGAAAGAAACTTATATTGAAATGAAAGCAGGAAAAACTTTAGATCAAATGAGTAAAGATATTTTGAATTGAGAATGAATTTCAGATAAAAGTATGATAGAAATTAAAATGATTTTAGAACATTGAACACTATCATGAAAAAATATTGTAAGTATTTTATTATTTGTAGATAGATTTGAGGAATGTAATCCTTTGGCTGAAAACCCAAAGTATAGTGAGTTTTTTAGTATAGTTAATAATATTAAAAATGAGTATAGAGAGTCACCAGAATTTAGACAATTACAAGAAGAAAATAAAGATGAACTGCAAAGTTTCTTTGAGATTATAATGGATAATTCGAAATCTATACCTGAAAAAATAACAAAAATAGCTCTTGATCCATTAACTTTAACTGTAGCTTGATTACTATTTCTTTTTGGTGTTTTATGATCAGGAAATAAATTGAATGATTCTTGGATTAAAAGACTAGGTTGGATTGTCTGATGAGCTATACTTGGTCCTACTATATGGAATAGACTTTGAGGTAGAGATGCAATTAATCACATCAAAGGTCAAGTCAGAGAAAGTTTTGATGAGTGATATCATTCATCTGCAGTAGAATCTATTCAAGAGATAGATTGAGTAAATAATTCGCAAGATGCTAAGGGTATACTTGATGATATATTTAATAAAATTAATTTAGGTATAAATAATAATGAAAAAGAAACAAAAAATAAAAGACTTATATATATTTTTTTAACTGATTCAAATATAAATAATAAAAAATTCTCAACTATAGACTGAATTACAACTATTAATGGCTTGGGATTAAATGAGAAAAATCAAAAAACTCTTATGGAGGATTGAATTACTGATCAAGATATAAAAAAGTTTATATTGAAGTTAAAAGATAAAAATAAAAGTACTGATGCTAATATAACTGTTACTCAACTTTTAGTTAGTCTAAGTTGATTCGATATAAATCAACAACAAGATCAAAATCAGACAATAGCACCAGTAGAAGGAGCACCAGTAGTAGCAGCACCAGCAGCAGCAGCACCAGTAGTAGCAGCACCAGCAGCAGCAGAAGAAGAAAGTCAAACATCAGCAGTAGAAGTAGCAGCACCAGCAGCAGCAGAAGAAGAAAGTCAAACATCAGCAGTAGCACCAGCAATACAATATGAAATTACATATTCAACATCAAATAATAGACAACTTTATGATAGATGAATAGATTCTATTACAAAAGTAGAAAGTAGACAAACAGATTTTACTTCTATTATTGATTATTTAAGGACAAAGCATCCTGAAAAAGTAGAGAATATAAATACTATGCTTCATAAACATAATTTAATAGCAAATATTTTTTTACCTATATGGATTCAAACAGCAAGACAAAAAGCAAAAGATGAATCTTTTCAATGGATGTGAAAATTTGCTCATGATTGAGATGAAATTTTAGAAAAAATAAAAGAAATAGAAGAAATAAATTTAGTTCAGCCTATACTAGATTGAGATATAGGTGAATTTAATGATAGACTTAGTCAGTTATTTAGATTAGTTACTGAGGCAGAATGATTAGATTCTACTTGAATAATGGATTTAGGTGATATTGAAGAGATATCTTTCTTAATAAAGTCTTCAAGTAATAATACAGAAGAAAATAATAATACAAAAAATAAAATCTTAAATTTAATGAGATCTTGATTTTGATTTGAAAGTTGAAACTCTAGTGCTGTAGCTGATATTTTAATTAGTGATATTTTAATTGATCCTAATAATACAGAATTAAGCAAAAAGATTAAAGAAAAAATAGAAAAAATAGATATTAATAATAAAAGTACAATTCCTGAAATATATAGAGAAGATTTTTCAAATGCTTATAGTAAACTATTGAGATTAGCAAATGATGGAATAATAGAACATAATGAAATATATTCAATTTTAGATTATCAGATTAAAAATATTATTGTAAATAGGGAAATAAAAAAGCATCTATCTGAGATTGATTTTTCAGATAAAGATGATTTAAGTTCAGAAAAAATTTTATGAAACATATTTGGTATATGAACTATATGAAATATGTTTCAGAAATGATGAGTAGATACATTATCAGATTCTACTACTGAAAGTATTACAGAATGAGCAGCATTTATAGCAACATCATTAGTTCCTGGTGTTTGAGTTGGTTTTTTAGCTGCAAAAATGTCTTTAAAGCTATGATCTTTAGGAATTAAAGCAGTAAAAATTGATACACTTGCAGAAAGATCTTGAAAAATGTGAGCTATATGAAAATGATTAAAAATATCAACAGGAATAGTTACTAGCTGAGCTTGATTTCATGCCTGAATGATGGGTTGGTCAAATATTGTTAATAAAAAAGAGTTTAAAGATCTTTTTAAAATGTGAGATGGGTCAGATTGGGCATTATCTATTGCTACATTTTGAACATTTAGAGCAACAAATGCTTTAATTAAAAAATATGGATCTACAAATACAATTCTAAAGAGATATTGAGGAGTATGAGATAGTTGAGAATATACATTTAATAAATATTCTGCAAAGATGCTTATTACTGGTGGTCTAGATGCTGCTTGAATTTGAGTTTCTGCTTTGACTATCAATACACTTTTATCAGATCATTGAAATGAATTTACTTTTCAAGATATAGCTCAAATGATGGGAATCTCAATTATTATGAGAGCTGCTTGATGAAAATCTATGAATGAAATTGATTTTTTAAAAATAAAAATGAAGATAAATAGTAAAAAAGAAACAGCAAAACCAAATACTACTAAAAAAGAAGCAGAAGTAAAAAAATGAGAGAAAAAACCTTTAATAAAATGAGATTATTATTTAGCAGATATCAATTGATATAGAGTAGGATTTAAGAACTGAAAGGTAGTAGAAGTTTTTAATATAAAAAAACAAAAAAAACTTAATTGACCTGCTATAAAA
>CAZPIB010000067.1:0-3001 GCA_964586815.1 uncultured Candidatus Peribacteria bacterium
AAGCTTTTACTTTAACTTAGGGACTTTTATCTATGCTCTTTCTCCAAGTGATATTTCTAATAAAGTGTTTTTTCTTGATGCACAAGATACAGATAATGACTGAAATTCAGCAAATGAACCAATTGATTGAAGTAATATGTGAAATTTAATAGATAAATTTAATACAAATACAGGTTTTCAAACTGATATTTTAAAACAACCTATATATAATATAAATTCAATAAATTCATATCCTTCACTTTATTTTGATTGAATAAATGATTTACTTAATTTAAAAGATAACTTACAAATTTCAAATAATACAACTTTTTCTGAAAAATCATATGTAATGATTATAAAAACTTGAAATGATATAACTACTTTCCAAACAATTTATGATCAAGCTACAAAAGAAAAATGATTTACTTTTCAAATAGAGAATTGATATTTATATGCTTGAGCTTTTAATACTCTAAACTGGATAAATACAAATAGAACTATTAACTTGTGAGCTATAAACACTAATGAAGTCTATACTATTATTTTTGTTTATTCATTTACTGGAGATTTTATAAAAGCATATTTAAATTGAGTTTTAAAATGAACACTAAACTCTATAGAACTTCAAACTACTCATTGAGCTTGTACTTTTGAAACAAGTTTTAATTGTGCTATATATTCTACAGGTTGAACTTTGGCTATTTGAGCAACAAAAAATGATATTCTAAGACTTTCAGATTGAGTTATGTTAACTTGATTTGAAAGAGATTTTTTTAAATGAAATATTTGAGAAATTTCAAGCTATAACCGTGCTCTAACTCAAGCTGAAGTAGATTGACTACATCAATATTTATTTATAAAATGGTGATTAGATTTTATTGCCCCTATTATTACTTCAACAAATTTTTCATCTGGAAGTATTCTTCCTTGAGGAAATCATAGTATAAAATTTAATTTTAATGATACACATACTTGAAGCCTTTGAATAGATATTATATCAGATTCTATTACTTTAGAAAGATGGAACTGAACTTCTTGGATAGTAAATCCAAATATAATTCAAACTTCAATTACTGCAACTCAAGCTATTTACTCTACAAATAATCTAGATTTCTGAAAATATAGAGTAGTATTTAATATTTCTGATAATAAAGGGAATATTTCTAATAATCATATAACTACATTTTATATAGATAGACCAGAATTAATTATTTCAACTTGAAATATAAATATTTGAGAGCTAAATAATACCACTAATACTTTTAGTGATACAATCACAATAACGGTAAAAACTATTTGAGCCCCTTTTAGGGTTAAATTAAAGAAAAATCAGAATTTAACTCATTCAAGTAATTCTGATTTTATTCCATATTACAATTGAATAGTTTGAATGTGATATGATAAAAATAATGACATAAATTTATTTGATTTCAATAATGATATTATAATGCAAGAAGTACAAAATATAAATACTTCTTGAGACTTAAATACTTATATTTACACATTAAAAATGTGAGCAATAATTGATAGCTTACAAGCTTGATGAAATTATGAAGGAAAGATTGATTTTGAGATAGAGCTGGATTATTAAAATAAATATATTATTTAAAAAAATTTATTAAAATAATAATTAATAAAAAAATTTGAAAAAAAAATTATTTTTAATATAATAAATTTAGAAATAATTTAATTATATATAAAAAAAATATGGCAAAAACATATATAGATGGTACTAGCTGTAAAGCTATAAATGGGCAATTTGGTGAATTTTTTAATGTTTCTATTAATGTTGAAAAAATTGGGCAATATGCAAATGAAAAGGGTTATGTGAATATGGTTATGAGTAAAAGAAGAGAAGTTGGACAATACGGTGATACTCATTATTTTACATTAAATGAATATAATCCTGAAGCAAATCAAAATTCTAACTCAAATAATCAGAATAATTCAAGTGATGATATTTCTGTTGAAGATGTACCCTTTTAAAAAAATCAGGATTTATCCTGATTTTTTATTTTGTATTAATTCTAATTTTTTTATTCTGGTTAACTTTTTTATTTTATATTCTCTTTTGCTTGCATCACTTCTATTTTCAGAATTTTCAGAATATAAAAGTTTCACTGGTTTTCTAGCTAAAGTATATTTTGCTCAACCTAAAATTTCTCAATTATGCTGTTTTAGTCTTTTTTCTAAATCAGTAGTAATTCAAGTATATAGTGTATTATCAGAGCATTTTAGTATATATATTTTATACATTAAATTTTATTTAAAATTTTCAAGATATTTCTTTTCTAATATCTCAATTGTGAAATTTTAACATATTATCATTTATAATAACTCAATATGGTCTTCATATTTTATGGAAGTGTTTCATAGTTTTTGGTAGAAAGATTTTTTTGAAAAATTTGTTTAATGTAGAGATACTATTTATAGTTTCTTTTTTATTTTTTCAATTATTTTTAAGATGCCATAAATGGACATCTCTACATTTTTTATATTTAATATATTTTTTATTTTTTTCTAAGATATTTTTAAATTCACTAAGATCTGCCCAACTTTTATTTTCTCTTAAAAATAATTCATAAGTATTTCAATAATCTATTATTGGTTTAAAATACAAAATCCAAAAATATAAATAAGGATCTTTTTTTAAAGCAAATTTAGAAAAATCCATTCAATCTATTTCACAAAAAAAACTTAAACAAAATCTTCAAGCATGTTTTTTGGGAGTTTTTCTAACTCATAAAATCTGGAAAATCAAAGTCACTAAAATTCTAACAAACCACATAGAATTATTATCACTTACTATTAATAAATCAATATCAGAATTTTTACTTGCAGAATTCATAGAAATAGAATTTCAAATTCCTATCATTTTTAATCAAGGAATCCATTTTATAAACTTCAAATATTTCTCAGTTTTTTTATAGAATGTTTTTTCTATTTCTGTTTCTTCTGATTTATTCTTTAATAATTTATCAAATTTTTGTTTTTCTGATGATGTGTATTTTTGGATTTGCAT
>CAZPIB010000068.1:0-2982 GCA_964586815.1 uncultured Candidatus Peribacteria bacterium
TATAAAAATATAATGTATTTTTATAGAAATTCAAGGTTTTATTTTATTTTTGTAAAATTTTAATTTGTATTTTTAATAAATATTATATAATATACATTACTGGTGTATTTTCCGGTTTTAATTTATATTTTATAATAATAAAAATACTCTTATGGCAGTTACTAAAGAACAAAAAGCTAAATTAGTTGAAGAATTTGCTGGAAAAGGAAATTCTGGTGCTCCTGAAGCACAAATTGCAATTTTAACAAATGAAATTGAAAATTTAAAAAATCACTTACAAATACATAAAAAAGATAAACATAGTAGAAGAGGTATTATGATTATGGTTGCTAAAAGAAGAAAAATGCTTTCTTATCTTAAAAGAATTAATCCTACTAAACACTCTGAAATTCTTAAAAAATTAGGAATTAGAAAATAATTTAAACAAAAAAAACTTAATCAAATTTGATTAAGTTTTTTTTGTTTTAATAATTTTTATTCAAGATTATTTAGTTTAAATGAAATTAAATCATCTTTTAATTTCATTTTTATTCTTTCAATTAATCTATCAATAACTAAATAATCATAATCTGGTATCTCTAAAGTAAGTAAAATATTTCTTTTATATTTAGAGATTTTTACAACATTAAATTCATCAATATTTATATCCATTAAATAAATAATACTAGTAATATATTTGATAATTCATTTTTTATTCAAAACAGAAAAAGTAATCTTTACTTCTAAGCTTTCATCTTCATTTCATCAAACATAAGCTGACAAAAGCCTATCTTTATTTACATCTTTTATAATTTCACAATTTCTTTTATGAATATTAATTTCATTATTTTTATTAATATAAGCAACAAGTTTTCTAGGAATTTTTCATAAACAACATTTTCACAAAGTATAATCTAAAGCTTCCTCTCATCATATGATGATATCATATTCTTTTTTTTCAGGAGATCATTCTTTTTTAAGAGTATTTTTATTTTTATCTAAATTAATTTTTTGTGTTTTTAGTATTTTTTTAAATATTGAGGCTGGAGTAGTTGAGAAATTTCAAATTTGCTCCAAAATACTCCATCTTTCCTCTATTTTATATTCTCTTGAATCCAAAACTTTCAAAATTGATAAATCTTTATCAAGTATAAAAATTCAAGTTTTTTCAAGATATTTAGATAAAATCTCTTTTCATCTATCTCTATATAAATCTTTATTTTCTTGCTTAATAAAAGATTTTATTCTATTTTTTGCCTTTGCAGTTTTTACAAAAGATAACCAAAAGGGATTTGGTTTTTTATTTTTATCTATAATTATCTCTATAACATCTCAATTTTTTAATTCTCTATCAAGAGTTTTTACTTCTCAATTTATCTTTACAATAGAAACTCTATCTCACAAATCACTATGAACATAGTATGCAAAATCAATTGAAGTTGATCAAACTGGTAAATTTATTAATTTTCAATTTGGAGTAAAGACAAATATTCTATCTTTAAATACATCTATTTTTAAAGAATTTACAAAATCATTATTTTCTAAATCTGAAGTTAATTCTTTTAAATCAGCCACCCAATCAATATCTTGAGATACTTTTGATCCTTTTTCTTTATATTCAAAATGAGCAGCAACTCAAATATCAGAAAACTCTTTCATTTCATAAGTCTTTATTTGAATTTCTGTTGGTTGTTTTCTATAATCTTTTAATAATCAAATAACAGTAGTATGAAGAGATTTATATCAATTTGGTTTTGGAAGAGCTATATAATCTTTAAATCTTTTAGGTAATGGAGTCCAAAGTTTATGAATTATTCAAAGTACTTTATAACAATCAGTTTCATTAGAAATTATAATTCTTATTCCAAATAAATCATATAATGATTTAATTGAATCCAAATTTTTCTTTATCATTTTTTTATAAATAGAGTAAATAGATTTTATTCTATAATCTATCTCATAATTTATAATATTATTTTCATCTAGTAATTTTTTTATTTCTTTTTTAGCATGTTTTGAAAAAATATCCATTGAGTTCTTCATTTCAGATATTTCTCAAATTATTTTTTCATAATCATCTGGCTCAAGAATTTTAAAACACTCTTCTTCTAGAAAGTTTTTGAAATGATAAAGTCATAATCTATCAGCAATAGGAGCATAAATATTTAGTGTTTCAAGCGCAATTCTTTCTCTTTTTTCTGGTTTTGGATGAAATTTTAAAGTTTGCATATTATGCATTCTATCAGCCAATTTTATAAAAACTACTCTCAAATCTTCAGCCATAGCAACAAACATTTTTCTAAGACTTCAAATTGCTCTATCCTCCCCAACATATCTTACTTTTCAAAGTTTTTCCATTCACTCACAAAGAAATCTAACATCACTTCAAAATACCTTTTCAATATCTTCTGCTGTTTTTGGTGTATCCTCAATAACATCATGAAGTAAGCAAGCTTGAATAGTATGAATATCGGGTTTTAAAGAAAGTAAAAACTCAGTTGCTTTAATTGGATGAATAATATATGGATCTCAAGAAAGTCTAAATTGACCTTCATGAGCTTTTCTAGCATAGATATATGCTTTATTTATTTCAGATTCAATAATATTTTTATCCAAAGATAAATAATCAGAAGCATTATTTATTATTTTTTTAATTTTTTTATTAATTTTTGTATAATTTATATTTATCATTTTTTTTATAAAAAAATATTTATTTTTACTTATAGTATCTCAAAAAACTTTTTTTTCAATATTTTCTTTACATAAATTCAAAAAACAATATTATATTTTAGTATAAATTTTATTATTAAAATAATCAAAAAAATGAAAATACTAAAAATAAAAGCATTTACACTTGTAGAGCTGCTTGTAGTGATAACAATTCTAGCTATTTTATCAGTTGTTGCTTTCCAAAGTTTTGGTTGAGTAACTGATAAAGCTCACAATGTAACCAAAAAATCTAATATTTCTGTCTTATCAAATACTCTGCAACTATTCAAAACT
>CAZPIB010000069.1:0-2911 GCA_964586815.1 uncultured Candidatus Peribacteria bacterium
CTCAAACTACTGCTTGAATTTTGATTGTAAAAAGAGCTTTTGGAATTGATTGCTTTAGATTAGCACAAATTTTTCAACCTAATATTCTTGATTGGTCTTTATGGCAAATAAAAGCTAGAGCATCAACTTTTTCTTCTGCAATTAAGACTTCAAGCTTTACTAGATCATCAATACTCCATTTAAAAAATTCATAATTTAAAGAAGCATATCAACTAGAAAGTGATTTTATTTCATCATAAAAGTCTCAAATTAATTCATTCATTGGAAGCTCATAAGTAAGCATTACTCTGTCAGAATCAATAAATTGTTGATTTTTGAAAATTCATCTTCTTTCCTGAGATAAATTCATCAAATTTCAAATATATGCCTGAGGAGTAATTATTTCTATTTTTGCAATTGGCTCTTCAATATGTAAATACCTTCCTTGTTCTGGGAAGTCTTCTGGATTTGAAACCAATATTCTAGTTGCTTTTTGTCATTTGATATCTTTTATTAATTCTGCTGTAAATCTTGAATATTCTGAAAGCTTATCTCACAAAACTAATACTCTATAAGTTACCTGGGGAGCAGTCATTATTACATCCATAGAAAATTCTCTAAGAAGCCTTTCTTTCACAATGTCTAAATGTAATAATCCTAAAAATCCACATCTATATCAATGTCATAAAGCTGGAGAAACAGAACTTTCTACAGCTAAAGCCGAATCATTTAAAACTAATTTTTCAATAGCATCTTTTAATAGTGGATACTCACTTGAATCCATAGCAAAAATACCTGCATAAATAAATGGAGTTACTTCACCAAAACCATCAATAGCCTTAGCATCTTCAGGCTTTGCTTTTGGTCAGATTGTATTTTCTGGCTTCCAAAGAGTATCTCAAACTTTTGCATCTTGAATTGTTTTTAATCAAGTTACTACATATCAAATTGAACCTAATCAAATTTTATTATCAGAAACATATTGAGGAGAAAAGTACCCAACATCAAGTGCTTCTATTTTTTTATCAGTATTTAGAAAATGACAAGTATCTCCTTTTTTTATTTCTCAACTAAAAACTTTCACATAACTTACTACTCATCTATATGGATCATATTGTGAATCAAAAACAAGTGCTTTTAATTCATCATTATCTGGATTTTTATCACTATAAATTCTTGGAGATTCTATTCTTTCAATTACAGCTTCCAAGACTGCTTCAATATTTTGACCAGTTTTTGCTGAAATTGGAATTATCTCAGAAGGATCACAACCAATAAGATTTACAATTTCTTCAGTCACTTTTTCTATATCAGCAGCTGGTAAGTCAATTTTATTAATTACAGGAACAATATCTAAATCATTTTCAATTGCCATATAAACATTACTCAAAGTTTGAGCTTCAATTCCTTGAGCAGCATCAACTATTAATAAGGCTCATTCAACAGAAGCTAGACTTCTAGAAACTTCATATTGAAAATCAACATGTCCAGGAGTATCAATAATATTTAATTCATATCATTTCCAATTCATTCTAACTGGTTGCAACTTTATAGTTATTCATCTTTCTTGTTCCAGCTCCATAGTATCAAGCATTTGTCAGTGCTTCATATCTCTTTTATCTATTGTTCAAGTGATTTCTAAAAGTCTATCAGCAAGTGTAGATTTTCAGTGGTCTATATGAGCAATAATACAAAAATTTCTTATTTTTTCTAAATCCATTATATATTTTTATAAATTTTTATTTAGTAGTTTCTAAGTCAGTAACTTCAATTTTTTGCTCTGAAATAATTTTTTGTAATTCCTCTTGAGTAATTACTCTTTCTTCTTCTACATTTACATTTGAATTTCAAAAAAACATAAGTAATCCTGTTCAAATAACAGAAATTATTATTCAAAATAGTGCAACAAAAGCAAAAGCTTGAGTAAATTTATTAGCCATTCTTAAATTATATTATTAAATAAATTTTAACTTATATAAAATAATAAATAAAATCTTGTATTTTTCAACTTTTAATTTTTTTTTGTAACTTTCAAAGTTAAAATATTATCTCTTTATAAAAAAAGTTAAAAAAATTTTCTTTTTTTTAAAATTAGATATACTAAAAAATACAGATTAAAAGTACTTATTTAGTGAATAATTAAAAAATTATGAGAAAAGAAAAAATAAACAAAATAAATCAATCTAAAAAAGCTTTTACACTAGTAGAATTAATAGTAGTAGTTACAATTCTAGCAATACTATCTACAATATGATTTGTATCTTTTTCTGGTTATCTAGCAGGAGTAAGAGATACAAATAGGATATCACAACTTAAATCAATGAGTGATGCTCTACATTTACATAGTGTAAAGAAATCCCTACCAATTCCAGATAATAAAATAGATATTATGGCAAATTGAAGCCTGATAGCTTTCCAATGATTTATTTGAAAAAGTGTACTTGGAACAATATGATATACAACAAAAGGTTTAGATCCCAGAGATAATACATATTTTTCATATTATCTAACAAGAGATAGAAAATATTTTCAACTAATGGCCATGCTAGAAGAACCAAGTAAAGATATTCATGCTAATAATAGAAATGTTTTAGCAGTAGATTTTATAGACAGATATCCTTTTGTATCTTGAAATAAACTTTGAATACTAACTGATGAGTTTAATACACCAATACAAAAAATAGGAGCAATACAAACAGCTTGAAGTTTAGAATTATATTGAGATGCAACTAATTATATAGCTAATTATTCAAATAGTTCTAAGGTAAAGCTACCTTGAAGAAATATACAATATAGATTAAAAACTTGGTGAGATAGAAAATATAAAGCTCCATTAGAATGTCCTACTTGATTTATATGAGCACCTTGAGATGCTCAATTTAATCAAAGATGATTCTGTGTAGCTCAATATGAAATGAGTTATGATGAAACT
>CAZPIB010000070.1:0-2896 GCA_964586815.1 uncultured Candidatus Peribacteria bacterium
ACACCCCCAAGGACACTTATTTTACTTCTCATATTTTTTATTATTTAATATTAATTTCTCTTTAATAAAAGGATATAATTTTTTTTATAAAAAACAAGCTGTTCTTTTTTTTCTACCACAGAAAAATAATAAAATTATGATTAATTAGTGTGAACAAATAAACTAAAAAAAAAGAGCCTAAAAAAATTGATTTTTAAAATAAAAATTATATAATAAAATTATTATTTTAATAAAATTTCATTAATATGTGAATTGAAGCTTGAGTTTTAAATGATGAGGAAAAAAAAGAAAAAAAATTATCAGAAAAAGAAGTGAAAAAATACTTCTTAAAAACAATTGAATATAAAAAAGTAAAAGAAAAAAATTCAGTAGAAATAGAATCAGAAGAAAAATTAAATAATCTTAAAGAGTTGGTTGAAAAAGGTATTATATCAAAAGATACTGCTGAACAAATAATTGAATGAGAAGAAATTTGAGAAGAAACAATTAAAGAAATATTTGAAAAAATAAATGAAATTGAAGAAATTAAAAACATTGATAAATATATTCCTAAAGAATTAAGAATAACAAAAGAAGATTATTCAAAAGCATTGACTGATGATATTTTTAGAGTTCAATTACTAAAAAAACTTAATTTATCACTTACATTAATTGCTAATAAAATAAACCCTGATTCACCAATGTGATTAAATCTATTTTCATGATTTTTAATAGTATTAGATAAAAATTTAGTAGTAATACAAGAAAATACTATAGATATAAAAGAGAATTTAGTATGAATAGATGAGAAGAAATTTGAAAATAAAAAAGATAATATAAGTACTTGGAAAAAAATAAAAGATTATTTTACTGAATTAAATAAATAAAATGAGTATATTATTATGAATAGTGGCAGCTTTACTTTGAAGTGTTGCTAGTGTTCTATGGAAAAAAGCAGTTTTAATGTCAAAATTACCACGATCACTTTTTACAATATTCTGAACAATAGTACCAATAATAATAGTATATATTATTATTATTCATTCATGATTAATAATTGAAATGCTATTAGATTATAAAACAATCTGATTAGTATTATTAATATCTTTACTTAGCTTTATATCTATAAATCTATATATATCAGTATATGAAAAAGTGAAATTATCTGAACTTTTACCATATATAAACTTAGATAAAGTATTTATAGTATTATTTTGATTTATTATATTTTATTGAACTAAAAACTCAACTAGTATAACTACTTTTTTAATAACATTATCAACTATATTTATTATAATAATGTTTAGTGTAAATTTTAAAAAAATAAATATAAGTAAAGACATATGACTTTATATATTTATTAAATTTTTAAATGCAATAACTATATTAATAGTCTGATATGTACTTTTAAGTTATACAAGTATTCAATATCTTGCTATTGCAACAGTATTACTTTTTACAATAACAATAATAGTATCTTTATTTTTACGATATAATTTAAAGTTATTATTTACTCAAAAAAAAGAATTTTATAAATATAGACTTTGAACAGCAGTAATATGATCTACTTGATTTATAATATGACTTTATATTATAGAAACATCTTGAGTATTAATTGCTACATTAATTTCTTTTGTTTGATTAGTTTTTCAAATATTTTCAATGAAATTTATATTAAATGATACACCAGAAAAAAAACAAATAATTCTTGCTGTAATAGTAATGATTATGATATGAGCTTGATATTATTTTAGATAAGGCTTACTAAAATTAGGTATTTAAAATCATATTGAGTTATTAAAAACTAATTTTTTTCAAAATATCTGTCATATATTCTCAACTATCAGATATTTCACATTCAAGTCATAATTTTTTACAATTCTCTTTCATAATATATAATCATTTTTTTTCATTAATTCATCATCTTCTTACTAAAATTTTGATTTCTTGTTCTTTCATTTCTAGAGCTTTTTCTTTGAAAGCATCAATCATTCCTAAAAAAGTATTTTTAATATCTGTAAAATTAGCTATTGCTCAAGCTATTATTAAATATTTTCATTTAATTTTATTGGCTAATATTACCTCTAGTAATTTATTTGTATATTCTTTTGTGAATTCTCTTGTTGGATTTCCTGATAATTCTCAGTAATTTCAAATTTCATCTACAAATCATAAAGCTCAAAGTGTATCAGTAATAACTAAACTTCAACCTCCTCAGGCTAAAAGTGTCCAAATTTTAGCATTTTTATTCAAAATTTTAAATTTTAAACTTGCTCAAGTTTGATTATCTAATTCTTTAATATATTTTTCTGTAATATCTTCTTTAAAACCAAAGGTATTAGGAAACTCTAATTTTAACCAATTTTGTTTTTGTCTAAAAAATTCTGTATCATCAATTTTAGCAACCATATCAAGTAAAACTAAATTTCAATTTTTCTTATCAAAACAAAATGGATTTACTTCCAAATAAACAAAACCATATTTTTTATAAAACTTCCATAAATTTATTATAGTTTCAATAACTTTGGTATTTTTTTCTTTTTTTTCAAAGATTTTTTCTAGTATAATATTTTCTGATAAGTCCTTCAAAGTTGGAATCTTAATTTCAATCACTTTTCCCCAATTTTCCTCAATATTAATTCATCACTCAAAACTAAAACTAATCAAATCATAATCTCTTGTTGAAGAAAAACTTATATAATATTCTTGATTATGGGAAACAAAATCTTCTACTAAAAAATGAGTTAAATCTCACTGAATTTTTCAAATTTTTATTTTTTGTTTAGTTTTTTCTTTTATCCAAGAAAAAATTTCATCTTTTTTTAATCAAATTCAAAGTAAATTTAATTTTCATCTTCCGCCAAAAAGCATATCTGGTTTTACAACATATTTTCCATTTCATAAAAAAATAGAATTA
>CAZPIB010000071.1:0-2488 GCA_964586815.1 uncultured Candidatus Peribacteria bacterium
TCTTAACATAAAATAATAATATTAAATTAGGGGATAATTATGAAATATTTAAAAATATAAAAGAAGTACAAATATGAAATAAAAATAATTGATATTTTCATGTTGTTTATGATGAAAGAACATGATGATATGAATGTAAAAAAATATTTACATCAGATATTATCCATCAAGAGTGAATTCCATTAGGACAAATATTTACTGAAAGTTCAAACCAAAGACCAAAACTAGTTAATTCAAAACAAATAATCTCAAATAAGAATTCATATGTGCCTTATTTAGTGGAGTTTGTAGAACAAATTTTAGAAGTTGAAATAGAAGTAAAGAAAATTATTAGTAACACTAAAGCTTTATGAAAATAGTCTGAAAACAGGATAATAGATATAAATAATTAAATAATTTGAATATTTTTAATTAATATATATTATGATAAATTTATAATATTATATTTAAAACTAAATATGAAAAAACAATTTGAAAAAAAATATAAAAATTTTATTGTTCTAGACTTTGATGACACAATTTTTTCAAGAGAAAAGCAGCTAGAAAAAGAAAAACTATTAATAGAGAATAGATGAAAAGCTGGAACTAAAATTATGACAGAAGTTTTATGAATAGACTATATGATGAAAAAATATTATGAAAATAAAATTTTTCCAAATAAATTTATAAAAGAAATAAACAATAATGACTGATTAATTTTAACAGCTTGAAATACAGAATTACAAGAAGCTAAAATAAAAGCTACAAATTTGCAAAATATTCCACTTATCGTAGTAGAAACAGCTGAACATAAACCTCAATTAATTGTTCAGCAGCAGTTTTTTCATTATCAATGATATCATCTCAAAATAAAACTAAAAATGGTTCATCTCAAACAAAAGGTTTAGCTCTCAAAATAGCATCTCAATCTCCTCTAGGATAAGGTTGTCTTAGATAAGTAATATTTGCAATATTATTTAACATTTTTACTTCTTCAAGCATTTCAAATTTATTTGCTTCTTCTAATTTTTTTTCTAATTCATAATTTGAATCAAAATGGTCTTCTATAGCTCTTTTATTTCTTCCTGTTACAATAATTATATCTTCACAACCAGCCCTAATTGCTTCTTCAACAATATATTGCATTACAGGTTTATCTATAATAGGAATCATCTCTTTTGGAAGTGCTTTTGTAGCAGGTAAGAACCTTGTACCAAACCCAGCAACTGGTATTACACATTTTCTAATTTTTTTCATTTTTATATTTTAATTAAATAAAGATAGAGTTTTATTATCTTGCATATGAAAATATTTTCAATTATGGAAATATGCTTTAACTTTTGCTTTTTTTACAAAATCTGGAAAAAAATCTTTTTCTATTTTTAGATTTTTAGTTACTTCAGGAATTTTTGAAGAATCTATCAGATAAACTCAAGCATTTATTAGATAAGAAATATCTTCTTTTACTTTTGGTTTTTCTATAAATTTAATAATATTATTTCATTCTAATTTTATATTTCAATATCAATTAGAAATATCTATTGTCGTAATAATTATAGATAAATCTGAATTATTTGTATTATGATAATAAATAAAATCAGTCAAATTTAATGGATAAAAATAATTATCTCATAAAATAGTTAATATTTTATTAGAATCTAAAAGTTTTTTTGCTTCTGAAATTACTTTTAAACTCAAGTCTTCTTCTGAAACTTCCAAAAACTCTATTTCAATTCAAAATCATTTACTATTAATAAAATCTTTAATTTTTTCTTTTTCATGTCAAATAGATATAATAACTTTATCAATATTAGCATCTTTTAAATTTTCTAAATGTTTTTCAAGTATAGTTTTTCAATCAATTTCAATTAAGACTTTAGGTATGTTTAAAGGATATTTTCAATCATTCCATTTCTTTTCATGAGCTAAAATTATAGCTCAAATATCTTGCCTAAGCTTTAATCATTCTCTAATTAAACTATCAATTACATGAGATCTGTTTTTAAAATTTATCTTATCAATTTTTTTATTAACTTGTTTTAATAAATCCTTGGAGATAGATATTGTTATTTTATCTTTTATAGTCATACTTTATAAGTTTATATTTAAAATTCTTTATAAAAGATAATAATAAAATTAAAAAATACAAGTTTTTTTAGCATTAAAATAATTATTCACACCTTTTGCCATACTTTGTCATACTATTATTTTGATTAAAAAAACTTTTTATACATATTAATTATACTTTCTATCCTGACTTATAAATTAAAAAAATTATACTTATATTCTCAATTTTTTAAATGAAATTTTTTCCATTTAATTTTCCTATTTACTTCTACTCTTACTTCTCAACATATAGGTTTTCAATTTTCATCTGTTTTCATATCAGAAAAAGAAGCAAATTCTTTATCTCATTCTATCTCTAAATATTTATATTTTCAATCTTCTATATAAAAATAACTCCATTTTCAATTTTCTTTTTTTACTTGTCAAGATATAAGTTTTCAAT
>CAZPIB010000072.1:0-2182 GCA_964586815.1 uncultured Candidatus Peribacteria bacterium
CTTTCTATAAAAAATAGAATGAATAAAAAAAGTTTGTAAATTTGATTTTTATATTAACCCATTAATTATATATAATTACAGTTAATATTTCTTATTATCCATATAAAATAGCCAAAAAAGTTGATTTATTTTTTATAAATATTATTATTAATAATAATTAATAATAATATTTATTAAATTATAAAAATATGAGATCAAATTTAACAAAAATACAATGGTGTCCAGGCTGTGGAGATACTTTAATTATTATGGCAATTAAAAATGCTTTTAAAGAATTAAATATAGAATCTCATCAAAGAGTAGTTGTTTCTTGAGTTGGTTGTGCTTGAAAAGCAAGTCAGTATATTGATTGATATGCTGCAGAAACTCTTCACGGTAGAGCTCTGCCATTTGCTACTTGAGTAAAACTTGCAGAACCAAAACTTACAGTTATGGCTATGTGAGGTGATTGAGATTGATTTGGTATTGGTATGGGGCATTTTATTCATTCTTGTAAAAGAGACTTAGATATAACCTATATTGTTATGGATAATGAAAATTATGCTCTAACTACTGGTCAAGCTAGTCCCACTACTCCAATTTGAGCAAAAACAAAGACTACTCCATACTGAAATACCAGTAAACCATTTGATCCAATTAATATTGCAAAAGCATCTGGTTGTAAATTTGCAGAATATGCAGACTCTATTAAATTTGTAGAATTAAAAGAAATAATAAAAAAAGCAATAAATCATAAATGATTTTCAATAATTAATGTTCATCAAGCTTGTCCAAGTTTTAAAAAATGGTAATATACTTGTATAATTTTTGCTTTTAAATTCAAAATATGTTCTAATATATAAGTAAAATACATATTAAAATTATAAAATGCTTTACAAAATTTATAATACATACAAAGAATTACTAGATGTAAAATTAAAAGATTCTACTTTTTTGGTGATCATCATAGCTTTATTAATAATTTCTGCTGGAGCTATTATTCCAAATAAATCTTTTGTAAATTCAAAAAATAATATACTTGAAATACAAAAAATAAATAATACAGAATCAAATAATATTATTAATATTGATTGAAAAAATTATAGAATATATTTTGAAGAAATAAAATAAATTCTATAATTTTTTTAAAAAGTTCTAAAATTAAAATTATCAGGTATATAAGATGTATATTTATGATATCTTAATTATAAAGATGCTCATTTATGGTATTTCTTAGTTAGAAAATAATTTAGGAGGATTAATTTGATTTTGTGGATTATGTTTTATAATAAATGAGTATCAATCATTTTCACTTCAATCACATAATTTTGGAACTTTTCTAATATAATTTAAATCAAACTTTTCAGCTAAATAAAAATTATCTGTTTTTTTTCATCAAGGTAAAGTAAAGCTACTTCATCATTTAACTGCTCAACCAATTGTATTTCTTGTAAATAAGCTACCTTCAAAAAATAATCTTTCTTTTAAGTAATTATCACTATATATATTTCAATCACTATTTGCACTTCTAAAAGCTCAGTCTGCATAAATTATTGCATTTATACTTTTTACACTTTTATCTACATAAATATTTCAAGATGTACTATGGTCAGTAACAACATTATAATTATCTTTTAATACTATTATTCATAATTTTTTATTATTTGTATTTAAATATCAAGAGATTATAACATTTCAGTTTTTTACTATCAAAGTTTCATATCATAAATTGTTTCAACGTATTGTAATATTTCATTCTACATATTTAATTCAATTAATAATTTTACCTGAGCTTCTATTTTTTATATTAATAAAAGCATTTCTTCTTATTTCTGATCTAATTTTTCATTTAGATAAATTTGAAATATTAGATATTTGTCATGTTATATCAGCTTTTCAATCTCATTGCAATGTTCAAATAATTTTAAGTCATAGAGTTTCTCTATCACAACTAGCTGTTCATATAGTAAATTCATCTAGATAGTAGCTAATATTTTTTCATCATAATTTATATGAAATTTTTAAATTATTAGATTTTATTATTGGTGATTTTAATATATTATCATTTGCATCTATTTTTCATATAAATCATATATCATTATTTATGATATTATCAAAGTTATTATCTATACTAATGAAATCTCAATTCCATATATGTCATATAACACTATTTTTAATAGTATTTTGAGATATATCTAATTTT
>CAZPIB010000073.1:0-2142 GCA_964586815.1 uncultured Candidatus Peribacteria bacterium
TCTACAGTTCATTGCATTTCTGGACTATCAAAAATTATTTTTAATGTCATTTTATTTTAATATATTTAACTAAAAAGGTATATCATTTTCAATTTTTTTCTTTTGTTCATCAGGTGAAATTTTAAAGTCTTCTTCTAAATCTTTTAATATTATTTTTGAAAAAAGCTTATTACTATCAACTATTGACTTAGATTCTTTGGCTTTTAAAATTTTAGATTTCATTTCTTCAATATTTGCAATATTAGTTTTATAATCTTCTTCATATCTAATTGATTTTGTTTTATAAACTTCTATTACTAAATCAAAATATTTTTCTAAATTTACAAAAGTAGAATCATATTCCTTATTTAATTTTTCATATTCCTTATTTAATTTTTCATACTCTTTTGTTAATGCATTATAAATACTTTCTACCATACTTTTTTCTATATTTTCTTCTATATTTTTTATCTTATTATAAGAATTAACTATAATATTTAACTTTTTGTTATAAGATTCATAATCAGTAATTATATTTTTAATATCAATTTCATTCACTTCTTCTAGCTTACTTTCATATTCTTTTATTTGTTTCTTTTTCTTTTTTTTCTTCTTTTTCTCTTCTTCAATTTTCTTCTTTTTCTCTTCTTCAGCTTTTGATTTTTTTTCTTGTTCTATTAATAATAATATTTTTTCATAATATTCCTTGAAAATATCTTTTTGTCATAGTTTTTCTATATATTCAAATAATTTTTCATTTTCTGTATATAATTCATATAAATATCACATTATTAATCCCCTTACTTCATTTTTTTCTATTTTTTGTAAAAAATCATATTCTTCTCAGGAATTATAAGTATTTAATATTTCTAAAATTATTTTTTCTAATTCTTCTTTATAATCTTCTTTTTTATTAAAAGATAAATCCATTAATGTAGAATCTAATTCAGAAAATATTTTATTATATATAGTTGTTTCATCAACTGATTCTAATTTATCTAATTCTCTTGTAGAGAATGGATCTAGATGTACTAGTTCATATGAATCTATAAATTTTGTACCAGTATTATTATTTTCAGATTTTTTTCATAGTATATTTTCAACTAATTCATCTTCTGAAACATCTGTCATTCTAGACTTCAAATAAGGTATATTTTCTTTTGTGATTATTTCTTTTGAAGAAAAAATTTTTAATAATATAAGTCTATCTGTTCTTGGATATGCTCAGTTTGATAAAAAATCCATTACTTGTTTTGTAATATATTCTCTAAAATTATCAGTTCTTGAATTAAATCATCTAAAAAATCACATAAATTTCCCAGTTTCTAATATTGCCTTCTCTAAAAACATATCATCTACAGAATTTAATCAATCAGTTATTGTTATTCATGAATTATCAAATCACAAATAGTTAGTCTCTATTTCCTTTAATGCATAAATTAATCTTATAATTATAGCAGAATCTCAAACCAAATCTTCTTTTGAAATTCCAGAAATAAATCAATTTTTATTCATAATAGAAGATAATACTAAATCAAAAAGCTCATCTTCACTAAAATAATCTATATTTATTCAATCAAAAAGTCTAATGATAGCTGGATCTAAGTCTTCTCTATCTGAATGTTTTTCTGATTTTATATTTGCTGTTGCCATAACAGTAGTATTTTTTAATACATATTTTTCATCTCAATTTTCTTGTGGAGAATATTCATCTCAAGGCTTAAGTGAAAATAAATGCTTAACTCTCATTAAAACATCATTTGGAATAAGATCTATCTCATCAATTAGTGGAATTTTTCAGTCAACAAAAGCTTTAAGAATTTTTCATAATTCACTTGTCATTTCTGTTCCTCATTTTTTTCATTCTATTAATTTTATTTTTGAAATAAAATCAGTCACTCTAATTCAGCTATTACCAGATAGTACTTCTACAAATTCATCTCTAATTTTTTTTCAAGAGACTAAAACAACTGAACCTTTAATATCTTTTATAGCATTTATAGCAAGCAAAGTTTTACCTGTTCAAGTTGGTCAGGTAAGCATTATGTTTTTTCAAGATAATATTTTTTCTTTTATTTCTTTTATATATTGCTCTCTAGAAGGAGTTATTACAAATCAAGTTTTATCTAATGATTTTTTAGCTTTTTTAAGATTATATAGTCT
>CAZPIB010000074.1:0-2015 GCA_964586815.1 uncultured Candidatus Peribacteria bacterium
TTTTTATTAATATATATATTATATATAATATATTTTTTGTATTTTGCAAATTTAAATTGCTATCTATAGATATATAAATCATATTTTTTAAAAGTCAAGAATATTATTGACTTTTAAATTTAAGTTATTATTATATGTTTACTTTTTAATAAATTAATAATAAAATTATATGGTAGAAACAGATTTTGGAAATAAAGCTCTAGATTTAGAAAGATGAACTTCAGGAGAATGAAATAATTCATTATCAGTTAAAACAACTGGAGTTGTGGGAGATGATGTTAATAATATTATAGAAAATAATGATGAGTTAAAAGATGTGAAATTATTTCTTTCTGAACATGATATAAATTCTGACACTAAAAGGAATAGTTTAAAGGCATCAATTAAAGAAATGGCAGATTTTTATGATCAATTAACTCCTTTTATAAGTAAAATGAAAAATTTAAATAGTTTACTTAACCATTTAAACTTTTTATTAGAAAAAGAAAAACAAGATAAAATTAGAAAAGAAAATGCTAATAGGCCTACAAGCCTAATAGATTCTATAAAAAAGATGCCAAAAAATACCACAAATATACTTATACAAAAAGTAAGAGGACTTAAATGATGAGAAAACACTGTATGAACAGCAGTTAATTTACTTAATAAAATAAATCAAAGTCTAACTGAAAAAATATGAAAAGAGTCATTATTAAATATGTTTGAACAATAT
Organism: uncultured Candidatus Peribacteria bacterium; assembly: GCA_964586815.1. Lineage (GTDB taxonomy): Bacteria > Patescibacteriota > Gracilibacteria > BD1-5 > UBA6164 > CAWUJK01. The sequence goes on from CAZPIB010000074.1 coordinate 713, forward strand.
ATAGAAATTAAAGATAGTTTTGAGCCTTTATATATACTTTTTGGAGAATCATATGAATCTTTATTAGAAGAAAAAAAGAAACTAGAAGAAAATTTAAAATTAACAGAACAACATTTAAATAATAATAATAATTTAGATAATATAGAAAAATTAAAATTACTTAAAGAGCAATATGAAGAAGACTTAGAAAATTTAGAATGATTTTTATTGACTATGGAGTATAATTGAAAATCTTATACTGAAATATCAAAGTTTTTGGCAGATGTATTTCCAAAATCACTTTTAAATATTCGTATAGCTCTTCCAACTCTTGAATTAACAAAAATTTCAGAACAAATTGAAGAATGTGCTAATGGGGTTATATGATTAGATAATAAAATTACAGAAAAAGTTTTTTTAGATACATATCGTACTCGTGAAAATATTTTAAATATAAAAAATAATTTGATTAAATCTAAAGAAAATAAAAAAGTAATGTTACAAAGTTTTGAAAATAAATTAAATGATGATGGAATAAAAAAAATAGAAGTATAAAATAAATAAAAAAAACATGTCTAATTGAACTAATTCATATTTAACACCATATAATGAAGAAAAACAAAATCATGATTATTATGGTAATTTTTTTGCTTTGAAAAATTTTCCAGATTGATGGGAATCTATTCTTTATGAAAAACTTTTAAATTATTGTAGTGAATTAAAAAAATCTTGAGTAGATATAGAAATTTTTGAAGAAATTAATAAAACTTCCCAAAAAGTTCAAGTTATTATTAAAGAAAATACTTTAGATAAAAGTAAACAAGGACAATTATTAAAAATTACAACATCACTTCAAAATGATTATTTATTAACACCTATTGAACAAAAAGCTCTTAACATTTGATTAGAAGAAAAAAGTCTTCCTGTAGAATTAGAAAAAGTTAATGAAAAAGATTATTGGTATCAAAGACAAGAGTTACAGACACAATATGCAAAAATCATATCTATAGAATATGAAATATCTCAAATAGAATATTTAAATAATAAATTAATTGAAGAAGCAAGTGTTTTAGAAGATGAAGAGGTGACAAGTATAAATCAAATATTACTAGAAAATCATAAAAAAAATCTTGAAGAATCTAAATCTTTATTGCAAGAAATGACTCAAGAAGTAAAAAAACAAGAAATTATATTTATGAAAATGAGAGCTACTCAAAATTTTAATCAAAAAGCAATACAACTTAAAGTAGAAGAAGCAAAAATAATAACTAGTTTTTGAGACAAGCCTTCAACAAGTATATTAGAATTAATAACAGATCTATCA
>CAZPIB010000075.1:0-1987 GCA_964586815.1 uncultured Candidatus Peribacteria bacterium
AATTTTAATTTTATTGCTATATTTAAGTGTCTCACTATAATTATTTCATAAGTTATTTTTTCAATCAGAAAAATCTGTAGATTCTACAGATTTTTGTAAACCAGATCATTCATATCCTTCTAAAATCATAAAAATATTATAGAAATACTCTATTATAGAGTATCACAAATATATTTTATATGCAAATACTTATTTTTTACCTAATATTTGTAATTCCAAATTTGCTATTTCTTCTTTTATTATTCGGTATTCTTCTTTTACTCTTTGGTTTTCTTCTTTTGCTATTTGGTATTCTTCATCTAGTTTTTGTCCTTCCTCATCTAGTCTTTGTCCTTCTTCATCTAGTCTTTGTCCTTCTTCATCTAGTCTTTCTTCTTCAAAAAATCTTTGACATATTTTCTCTTCAAAAAGAGATGCAACTCAATTATTGTTTATATCATTACCATTTTCAATACATTTATTAAGTACACTTTGAGCTTGAGCTCAAGTTGAAAGAATAGCTGCTAGAACTACTGGTGCTAGAAATTTTAGTGAATTTAGTAATTTACTTGGAGATTTTTCTGTAGACTCATTTGTATCTGTAGATTCATTTATATTTGATTTAAGAGTTTTCATAAATATTTTTTAAATAATTAATCTATATTTATATAGTAATGTTTTTTGGTAGTTTTGTCAAGAAAAAATATTTCAAAATATTTTTTTGATAAAATTTTATTATAAAAAAATTAAACTCTACCAAAATCATCTTTATATCTTTTAATATCATCTTCTCATAGATAATCTCAAATTTGAGTTTCTATAATTATTAAAGGTATAAGTCAAGGATTTTCAATTCTATGAATTTCTCAAATAGAAACATATACACTTTCTCATTTATAAACAAGTGTTTCTGATTTTTCTTTATGTATATTTGCTGTTCATTCTGCAATTACCCAATGTTCACTTCTATGGTTATGTGACTGTAAACTAGTTTTTTTTCAAGGTAATATTGTTAATCTTTTAGTTTTAAATCATTTTCATTCATTAATTATTTTATAACTTCACCAGGGTCTGTAATCTAAACTTCAAATTAATTTATTGGTCTTTTTCATTATTTTTTTTACTTTTTGGCTACTTCATTTTTTTGAAATTAAAAGCACATTATCACTATCAATTATTATTAAATCTTCAATATCAATTAAACATACTTCTTTAGTTTTATCTTCAGTTAGTACAAAATTATTTTTTGTGCTTCATTCATAAATAACATTAGCTTGATTTCTATTTTTTTTCTTAGAGTATTGCTCAATAGAATCAAATGATCCTAAATCAGTCCAAAAAATATCTAAACTAATACAATAAACTTTATTAATTTTTTCAATTAATCAATTATCTATTGAAAGTTTTTCTACTTTTTGAAATTTTATCTCATCACTGATTTTTTCATCAAAAATTATTTTTTTCATTTCACTATTTACTTCTCAAAGTAATTTTTTAAATATTTTAGAGGTAAATAAAAACATTCCAGAATTCCATAAAAATCATTTTTCTATATATTCTTCAGCTATTTTTTTAGTAGGTTTTTCATGGAAATGTGCAACTTTTGAAAAAATTTTAGTATTATCCTCTTTTTGAATATATCAATAACCAGTTTCAGGATTTGTGGGTTTGATTCAAAAAATAATAATTCATTTTTCAATTTGTTTTAATCATAGGTTAATTGAAGATTTAAATGAATCTAAATTTTCAATTATATGATCAGAAGGTAAAAATAAAATTTTTTCATCTCAAATCTTTTGTACACATAAAGATATAATTGGTAAAGTTCCTTTTACAGATGGTTGGAAAATAAAATTGTTTTTAGGTATATAAACACCTAATTCTTCTGCTTGAATCTCTGCATGAAAAAAGTTATTTTTATTAACAACTATAAAAATATTATCTTTTTTAACTAAATACAGTGCTCTTTCTAATGAATATTGAAAAAGAGATTTTACTCAAATAGAAT
>CAZPIB010000076.1:0-1815 GCA_964586815.1 uncultured Candidatus Peribacteria bacterium
TGTAATTGTTTTTTTATCTCATCTGCATTTTTTGGTTCTATTGCCCATGCTTTTATAGCAGGTCAATTAAGTTTTTTTTGTTTTTTTATATTAAAAACTTCTATTACTTTTCAGTTTTTATCAAATTTTACCTTATATCAATTAACATCTTTAAAAGAATGATTTCATTGCATTCAAGGTTTTTTAGATAGATTCAATTTTCAGGCTCATCTAGACATGATAATCATAAGACCTCAAGTTATAAGAGAATTTGCAAATTGCTCTAATGTTATTTTTTCTCAATATAATAATTCTACTCAAATATCAATTCATGTAAATGCAGCTACTTCTGCAGTTATAATTCATAAATTTCTAGAACTGATAATATTTCATTTAATATGTTTACCAGCTATTCACATTATATTAAAAAATAAAGCACTTTTTATTATTTCTTTATGATCTAGAGATCCATTTAGTAAGTCCATACTAATTTTGTCTTGATGTAAAACATTATTTGTAAGATTCATTCATTGATAAAACATAACTCATTTTAGAGAATTTCATACAACTCCACTAGTTATTCAGTATTTGCCTGTAAGATTACTTACCTTTTTAGAAGATGTTATTATTTTAGTGGCTCATTTAGCAGCTAGTCAAGCAACTGCAAATCAAGCTCAAATAGGAATTAGTGACAATGCTACCATTAATCAATTATCAGCTACCCATTCTTTAGAAGTTTGCCAATTACTATTAAGTTTTTTATATACTTTAATTATCTCATCATTACTTTGGTTTTTATCATTACTAAGCGTAATATCTAAGATAAGTTTTTCAGCTATTTTTCTAGATTGAATTAATGCAGTTTTAGAGATAATATTATCTATTTCATCTTGTGTATTTCAAGAAAAATTAGGGTTTTGTGAATTAAAATTTTTGATTATTATTTTTCTATGTTTTTCTGTTTCTGATTTTACTTCAGAATAAGTTTTTTGAAGTTGAGTTATCATTTCTTGAGATTCATAAGTATTTAATCAAAAACTTATAAACATATGAGGCTTTAAACTATCTATATCATTTATTGAATTAACTTTATTTTTTATAGCTTTAAAATGTTTAGTCAAAATTATTTCTCTAGCTATTTCTTTTGCTTTTTGTGTATTCCCATCTCTAAATCATCAAGCACTAAATTCTAAAAGTTTAGCTTGTCTTTCATTATAATTATTTGCATTTAATCAATCAAATAAAGGCTTAATTTCTCATATCTTATCTAAAATATCTTCTCAAGTTTTTTCTACAATATTTATTTTATTAAAAATTTCTCAAATTATACTATTTATCTCTTTTTTAAACTTTTCAGAATTTACCCCTTTATTATTTAGTAATTTAAAAATTTTATTTAATTTTTCTTGAACTCAATTTATTCAATTTTGAATAATTTCTTTATCATTATTTAGTCACATTAATTCCCATTGTTTTTCTTTTGCTTTTCTGGCTCAATCAATCCATATTTTAGACAGCATTAAAATAAGACTAAGTTCAGGGTTTTTATATTTTTTTATTAATTCTACAGTAAATCTAGTGTATTCCTTATTATCTACTAAAATTTCTCAAACTTCACTTTCTGGTCAAGTTCATAAAATACTATTTGCTGGACTTTTATTTTTGTAGTGAATTAATGAGGCAATTTTCTCTTGTTTTACTGTAGTTACTGGTGCTACTACTGGTGCTACTACTGGTGTTTCTACTGGTGCTACTACTGGTGCTACTACTTGTTCTACTAATGGTGGTTCTACTGGTGCTATAGTATGATTTTGATATTGTTGTTTATTTATATCT